>JBDKJK010000027.1:0-3168 GCA_039796675.1 Chloroflexota bacterium | reverse complement strand
ACCCGCAGCGGAACTCACATCATCGAATGGAAACTCCCCGACCTGACGGATATTTTGGATGAAGGCAGTGAAACCTCCATCAACGAAGAGTTCATTCAACAACGTGCGCGATTAATTGAAGACACGCTCGCTTCCTTTGGCGCGCCAGCGCAAGTAGTGGCAATCAGCCGTGGACCTACGATCACGCAATTTGGGGTGGAACCGCTTTTTCTTGAGACAAGAGGCGGTGTGCGTACGAGAGTCCGTGTTTCCAAGATCGCATCCCTCGCCGACGATCTTGCCCTCGCCTTAGCCGCGCCGCGCATCCGTATTCAAGCTCCGGTTCCGGGTCATAGCTATGTGGGTATCGAAGTTCCAAATGAAGAGATGGCGCGAGTTGCTCTGCGCGATATTTTGGAAGGCGAGATTTTCAAAGGCTATAAAAAGCCGTTGGCATTTGCTTTGGGGCGTGATGTAGCAGGCATGCCTGCCATTGCCAGCATTGAGAACATGCCACATATGCTCATTGCCGGTACCACTGGTTCTGGTAAATCAGTATGTGTAAACTCTATTTTGACCTGTATGCTTTTGTATCACACACCTGATGACCTGCGCCTAGTGTTGGTTGACCCCAAGCGTGTAGAGTTGACCGGCTACAACGGCGTGCCACACCTGCTCGGACCCGTGGTCGTTGAAATGGACCGCGTCATTGGTGCACTGCAATGGATCACCCGCGAAATGGACAAGCGTTATCACATGTTTGCGCAGGTCGGTTCACGTAACATCACCGACTACAATGCAAAGATGAAGTTGAAGGGCGAGAAGAAATTACCCTTCCTCGTCATCGTCATCGACGAATTGGCAGACTTGATGATGATCGCGCCGGATGAAACCGAAAAGACCATCACACGCCTTGCTCAGTTGGCACGTGCGACTGGCATTCACATGATCCTTGCTACGCAACGCCCATCAGTAGATGTGGTGACGGGTCTCATCAAAGCCAACTTCCCGGCACGTATCGCATTCGCTGTGGCATCGAACACCGACAGCCGCGTCATCCTCGATCAGCCCGGCGCGGAAAAATTGCTCGGGCGTGGCGACATGCTCTATCAAGCTCCCGATGCACCTGCTGCTGCTCGTTTGCAAGGCGTCTTCGTTTCAGACGGTGAGATCCATAAACTGGTGGAATTCTGGCGAGACCAGGCAGGCAATACCAGCCCATATGCGGCGGCATCGGGCATTCCAGCCGACTCCATCCCTGAAAATGTGCCACTTAAGCAAGTGCCGCTTTGGGAAGAGAATCCCAAAGCCAATGGTGACCCATTGTTCAATGAAGCCGTCGCGATTGTCCGCAAAGAAGGCAAAGGATCTGTATCCATGTTGCAGCGCAGATTACGCATTGGCTATACTCGCGCCTCGCGCTTAATGGACACCATGGAAGATAAGAAGATCGTTGGTCCGCCAGAAGGTGCAACCCAGATGCGGCAGGTGCTCGATTTTGGGGATGTTCCACCGCCGCAAGATACAATTTCTACTGAAGAATAAAATTCGTTCGGAGACCTTGGCAATGAAATTCAAAATCACTGGCGTCCTTGCTACCCTGCTTTTTATGCAGGCATGTTCGAGCTCGCAACCCACACCGCCACTTTCCACAAATACACCGCCATTGCCACCGACTGTGATCGTTGTCGTTACCAATACGCCAGAACTTCCCCCAGCTTCTGCTACACCCGAACCTGTTCAAGGAAATGGCACGATTCTCTACGATGATGGCAATGACATTCTATCCATCGACGTGAACACAGGTGAATTTACTGTGTTGATCTCGCGCGAGATGCTGGAAACAACCCTAGCAAAAGATCGGTCTGCCGATTCGTATACTTATGGAAAAAAGCAGCCGGTAGCGATTTCCCTTTCTCCTGATCGGTCAAAAGCATTGGTCACCATCTGCTCTGACCTCGATGCCCGTTATCGTTGTCTATTCTCCGCTCATGTCTATTCGTTGGATACCCAATCTGGGATTCAGTTGCCCATCCCGCCGGATGCCTATGGCGTGTACTGGCAATGGTCACCAGACGGCTCAAAACTCGCCGGAGCCGCTTGGTCGTACGACCGAGCCGTTTACTTCCCGACGGCTTTTTATGCTGTCAACAATGATGGCACGAATCTAATCGCACTCGGACCCGTCATCAACGAACGTTGGCAAGTGACCTGGCAGCCCGATGGAACTGCGGTGTATCCATTCAGTTTCGTCGCTAACTTCCAATCTATCTTCCTGGATAAGACAAAACCGCAAGATATCACTCTCACCGGGTTGGACGTGAACGAGAGCATCGAATGTCTCGCCTTCTCACCCGACGGCAGGAAAGCCGTATTCACGGTGCGAAATGCCAGCCAGAAAAATCGTGAACGGGTGTACATTGCCAACTTCGATTTTTCAGACGTAACCCAACTGACCGAATACGATGTTGACTCGCGCTATTTTTGTAACGTGAACTGGTCTCCTGATCAACGCTTCGTTCACCTGCGTTATGAATACGACACGCGAGCCGAAACCGGCGAAGAAAAAACCGGCACCGAACCTCGCAAAGACAAACTCGTCAACGTGGAGACGAGCAGCCTGCTCGATACCCCCCGCGACCTGCTCGCCTGCGGTTGGACGCCCGACAGCAACCTCGTCTATGAAACAAAGACCAAAGATGGCGGCATTCAAGTCTTAAGCCCGGCAAATAACAGCCCCGTGGCAATATCAGCAGAGATACAGTCCGCGGTAGTGCACTGCCCGGTTGAATGGCTGGACGAACCATAATAGAACTTTATACTCAACCAAGTATGAAAAGACGCGCTCATCGCGCGTCTTTTCATATCCCTTACTATTTGTTTTCACTTCTGATACATAGGATTAACACGGGTATAATCGCGTTAACGATTCTTTATCGGAGGATGAATGACTGAAAAGAAGATCAGAGTGTTGGTTGCAAAACCAGGTCTCGATGGACACGACCGCGGCGCAAAAGTGATCGCACGTGCCTTGCGCGATGCTGGGATGGAAGTCATCTACACCGGCTTGCGCCAGACGCCTGAAATGATCGCCGAGGCAGCGCTTCAAGAAGATGTGGATGTGGTCGGCTTGTCTGTGCTTTCGGGCGCGCACATGGCGCTCACCCCGCGTGTGATGGAGTTGCTGCG
>JBDKJK010000026.1:0-18673 GCA_039796675.1 Chloroflexota bacterium | reverse complement strand
TTTAATGGGCAATCTTGAAAAGGTGATGGTTGGGAAACGACAGGTTCTGGAACTGGCAGTGATTGGTTTGTTATGTCAGGGACATGTCCTCATTGAAGATGTGCCCGGCGTGGGGAAGACGGTACTGGCGCGCAGCCTTGCGCGGTCACTGGATTGTGTCTTTAACCGCATTCAATTCACACCAGATATGCTGCCAAGTGATGTGACTGGGGTATCGATCTACAACCAGCAAAAGAATCAGTTTGAATTTCGCCCGGGTCCCATTATTGGGCAGGTGATCCTTGCGGATGAGATCAACCGCGCCACGCCCAAAACGCAGGCGGCTTTGCTCGAAGCGATGGAGGAAAGACAGGTAACCGTTGACGGGGTGACACACCCTATGCCTAAACCTTACATTGTGCTCGCCACGCAGAACCCCATTGAATACGAGGGGACCTTTCCACTCCCTGAGGCGCAGTTAGACCGCTTCCTTTTGCGGATGCGTTTGGGATACCCAAGTATTAATGATGAAATCCGTATCATGGGTGAGCAGCGATTGCAACATCCGTTAGATGCGCTGACCTCAGTGGCAACCGGGGAAGATGTAATGCAAATGACGGAGGCAGTTCGTCAAGTTTTCATTTCTGAATCAGTCAAACGATATGTGGTTGAGCTAAGCACGCGCACACGCCAAAGTCAGGATGTGTACCTCGGCGCCAGCCCGCGCGGAAGTTTATCGCTTGCCCGTGCTGGGCAAGCCCGCGCCGCCTTGCAGGGACGTGACCATGTACTGCCCGACGATATTAAAGCTCTGGCTGTGGCTGTTCTTGCGCATCGCATCATTGTCAGTGCAGCGGCTCGTTTGCGCGACTTAAGCTCCGACCGGATCGTGCAGGAGATCGTGCTTTCCACGCCCGTCCCTGGTGGTTCGTTCGAAGCGGCGGCAAAAGACAAATGATGAAAGCCGGGCGAATCCTCGTTGCCTTGATGTTTGTTGTGGGCGCGATCGGTGTCGTTGTCAACGGCGCGGCGATCTATTCGCGTTTTCTTTATAGCAGTGTATTGCTATTCCTTGTAGCATGGATTTGGACTCGTTGGGTGATTCGCGCTTTGGTGTTCGAGCGGGTCTCACGCCAACTACGCGCCAATGTGGGTGATGTTTTTGAAGAAAATTTTAGGTTGACTAATCGAGGCAGGTTGCCCATTCCGTGGGTAGAGATCGTCAACCTCACGACACTTCCTTTTGCGGCTGGTTCACGTCTGTTCACTCTTGTGATGAGTAAGCAAACCCGAAATTACACGGCACGCACATGGTTAACTCGCCGGGGCAGTTTTCAACTCGGACCCACCTCCATTACCACTGGTGACCCGTTTGGGTTGTTCACTGCCAGCAAACAGATCGCTCCCAAAGATACGTTAATCGTTTTTCCGATGATCCATGAAGTCCATTCGTTCCCATCTCCGCGCGGGATGTTAACCGGCGGGCAGGTCATTCGACAGCGATCCCCCGATATCACTCCCCATGCTTCCGGAGTGCGTGAGTATGTTCATGGGGATGCGATGAAACGCATTCACTGGCCCACCAGTGTGCGACGCAACCGATTAATGGTCAAGGAATTCGAGCAAGACCCGCAGGCTGAGGTTTGGATCTATCTCGATTCTCAAAAATCCGTGCATTATCAAAAGCGGCAGGAAGAACAGATAAATCCCATTCATGACATGCTTTTGGTAAAGCGCCCCAAGATCAACCTGCCCTCCGCTACCATAGAATATTCCGTCAGCATTGCGGCATCACTTGCGCATTATTTTATTCGTCAGCGGCGTGCTGTTGGGTTTGCAAGCGCAGGGCAAATGTATACTGTCCTTCAGGCAGAGCGCAGTGATCGGCAAGAAGCAAAAATTCTTGAGACCCTTGCCTTCGTAAAAGCGGATGGTAACCTTTCGCTTGCCGGGTTAGTCGCTACACAGGCGGCTCTTCTGCCACAAGGCTCAAGCGTGATTCTCGTCACACCGACCACGCGCCCCGATCTAATGCAAGCCGTGGATGATCTAATCTTGCGTTTCCTTTCTCCGGTGGTTGTCCTGCTGGATGCAAAAACGTTTGAAGGTCCGACAGGCACGGGGGAACTCATCACTGCTCTTCGTGAACGGCGTGTGCCTGTTATCATTGTTGCGTGCGGCGATGATCTTCCGCAAGCGCTTTCCGCAATCTCTTCCAATTTCAAACTTCAGGAATTAAGTGCATGGCAAACACCCGTATCATCACCCTCGATCTAAATTTTCAAAATAAGACTCAAGCCATTGCTTCCTATTTAATTAGACAGGCAGACGCTGTTGTTTTGATCGAAAGCGGACCCGGCTCGACTCTTTCCGCGCTCGAAGCGGGCCTGGCGGCACAGGGCTTATCTCCCCGTGATGTGACCCACGTGTTGCTCACGCATATTCATCTTGACCATGCAGGTGCGGCGGGCTGGCTTTCACGTCAGGGCGCAGAGATTTATGTGCATCCCATTGGTGCGCCTCATATGCTGAACCCGGAAAAACTTATCGCCAGTGCCACCCGTATTTACGGAGATCGGATGGATACGCTTTGGGGTGAGTTTCTGCCTGTAGGGCAGAGTCAGCTCAAGGTCCCGGATGATGCGGAAGAAATCGTCATCGGCAGCCTGCGTTTTTTGCCTATCCACACACCGGGGCATGCCGAGCATCATTATTCCTATGCCTTTGAAGATATTTGTTTTTGCGGAGATGTAGGTGGTGTGCGTATTCCTGGTTATCAATATTTACGTGCGCCCATGCCGCCGCCTGAATTGCATTTTGGGCGTTGGCGTGAAAGCTTGGCACGTTTGAAAGCGATGAATTTTTCACGGATCGCCCCAACTCATTTTGGGATCTATACTGATGTGCCTTGGCACCTAGACAAGTTAGATGTAACCCTCGCTGGGATGGAACAGTGGCTGGAAACAGTCATGACGCGCGAACCTGTGATTGAAGAACTGCGCGATGAATTTACACAGTGGATGGAAGATGAAAGCCGAGCTGAAAACCTGAGCCCGGAGACGGTGCGCGCTTATTCACTTTCGAACCCTGTTGCCATGAGTGCCGATGGGTTGATGCGTTACTGGAAAAAGAATCGATCTTAACTGTCAAGATTGCCTGTTGAAGCGATAAACAAAACTCATCCCGAAATTAAGGTTCTGCGGGTGAGTTTTGTTTTAAGAGCAAATCGGATGCTGATGAACGCAGAAAACGCGGATTTTTAAAACTTTTTCCGCGTAAATCCGCGTTCGTCAGCGTCTCAAATTAAATCTGGGGTTAATGATGTTTCTATTCGCCCAACCGGATTTAAGTCACTTTGAGCATATGACGCAATAAACAAGACAAAATCAACATATACAGATATACTTTGCAAATAAAGAGTAATTAACCGTGAAGGAGAACGTATGAAAGACTTTATCGCGATATCGGATTATTCAAAAGATGAAATTCGAGATATGCTTGACCTGGCTGGAAAACTCAAAAAAGAATATTTTAAAAAAGGTAATAAAAAGCTTTTTAAAGGCAAAGTGCTGGGTATGGTCTTCCAAAAACCGAGCCTGCGTACGCGCGTGTCGTTTGATATGGCCATGCGCCATTGCGGCGGAGATGCCTTGTATCTTTCTCCCAATGAGATCGGGCTTGGCAAGCGCGAGTCGATTGCAGATGTGGCACGGGTGCTTTCGGGCTACGTCCATGCATTGATGGCGCGTGTTTTCGATCATGAGCATGTGATCGAACTCGCAAAATGGTCAGATATCCCAGTTGTGAACGGCTTGAGCGATTACAACCATCCCTGTCAGGGCATGGCAGATGCATTGACCATCATTGAGAAGTTCGGCAAAAAATCAAAGGGGTTGAATGTTTGTTATGTGGGTGATGGCAATAACGTGGCGGTCTCGTTGATGCATGTTTCGATGCTTTTGGGTTGGAATTTTACGATCGCCAGCCCAGAAGGATATGACCTTGACGCAAAGGCAGTTGAAATTGCCAAAGCACTTGCTCTAAAATCCCGGAGTACGCTCACCTTTTTGCGTGACCCACACGAAGCGGTGAAGAAAGCCCAAGTCATTTATACCGATACATGGATCAGTATGGGGCAGGAAGAAGAAACTGCCAAACGCGAGAAGGTCTTTCCGCCTTATCAAGTCAATGCTGAGTTGCTCGCCGCAGCAGACCCTGATGCAATTGTGATGCATTGTTTGCCTGCGCACCGCAATCAGGAACTGACCGATGAAGTGGCAGATGGTTCACAGTCTGTGATCTTTCAGCAGGCACATAATCGCCTGCATGCCCAGAAAGCGATTTTGGCGCGTTTGTTCGATGTAGCATAAAGCTACGTATTGCGTAATGCGTAAAATTAAATTCAAGCCTACCCTGGAGACTTATTTATGAATACACAAGACTTTATCGCGATCGAAGAAAAATATGGAGCACATAATTATCATCCATTAGATGTCGTTATCGAAAAAGCGGAAGGGGTGTGGGTTCATGATGTAGATGGACGCAAGTATCTCGATTGTCTTTCTGCATACTCTGCAGTGAATCAGGGGCATGTTCACCCTGACATTTTGAGTGCCATGTTGGAACAGGCGAAGAAGGTCACACTGACTTCACGGGCATTTCGGAATGACCAGTTGCCCATGCTATACAAAGAACTTTCTGAGATGACCGGCTACGAAATGTCTTTGCCGATGAATAGCGGTGCCGAAGCGGTTGAGACGGCAGTCAAGCTCGCGCGCAAGTGGGCATATCAGGTCAAGAAGGTGCCGCGCCATCAAGCAGAGATCATCGTGGCGGGGAACAACTTCCACGGACGTACGGTTACCATTATTTCATTTTCCACAGAGCCGTCTTATCGCGATGACTTCGGTCCGTTTACGCCGGGGTTTGTGGTTGTTGAATATGGAAATGCCGAGGCTGTTGAAAAGGCGATTACGCCAAACACGGCGGCAGTTCTTTTGGAGCCGATCCAGGGCGAGGCAGGCGTGATTATTCCACCGGCTGGATATTTGAAAACAGTCGCCGAGATATGCAAGAAGAATAATGTTTTGTTTATTGCGGATGAAATTCAAACGGGTCTCTGCCGGACCGGGAAACTGTTCGCTGCCCATCATGAAAACGTCCACGCGGACATTACCATCGTTGGTAAGGCGCTGGCTGGCGGCTTTTATCCCGTCTCTGCTGTGCTGGCAGATACACCCGTGTTGGGGCTTTTTAAGCCAGGCGAACACGGCTCAACCTTCGGTGGAAACCCACTGGCTGCGGCGGTGGCACGTGCTGCATTGAAAGTGCTGCGCGAAGAAAAACTGGCAGAACGCTCTGCGGAGTTGGGAACTTACTTCCTTGAACAACTGAGCGAGATCCCCAGCCCGCATGTCAAAGAGGTGCGTGGTAAGGGGTTGCTGATCGGCGTGGAATTGAAACCCGAGGCGGGCGGGGCGCGGCGTTTTTGTGAGGCATTAAAGAGCAAAGGCATTCTTGCCAAGGAGACGCATGACAACGTCATCCGCTTTGCGCCGCCTTTGGTTATTGATAAAGAAACGATTGATTGGGCGCTTCCAACGATTCGTGAAACGCTCAATATGACCTAAATCAAAACCAGACCCTAAAGGATTTGGATGCCTTTAGGGTCTTTTCATGGAGGTACCATTATGTACATAGGAATCCCAAAAGAAAGCCGCCCGTTCGAATATCGGGTTGGGTTATCACCAGCAGGTGTGGAGATCCTTTCCAAAGCTGGGCATCAGGTGTTTATTGAACATGAGGCGGGGAAAAGCGCCGGGTTTAGCGATCAGGAATATGAACGCGTTGGAGCGCGGATCGCATTTTCTGCGCAGGAAGTATTTGGTAGAGCCGACTTTTTGTTGAAGATTGCCCGACCAGTTCCACAGGAATTGGAATGGCTGCATGACGGTGCTATTCTTGCAGGCTTTTTACATCTCGCTTCAAGCTCGCGGGATCAGATTGACCTGTTGCTGGAAAAAAAGATCACAGCCCTGGCATATGAACAGATCAAAGATGCACATGGCGGGCTGGCAGTGCTGCGTCCGTTTAGCATGATCTGCGGTTCGATGGTGGCGCAGTTTGCGGCACGCTTCTTGCAAACCAATCGCGGCGGGAAGGGCATTTTGCTTAGCGGCGTGCCAGGCGTTCCCCCGGCGGAAGTGGTCATTCTTGGCGCGGGCGAAGTAGGGACTTCAGCCGCTCGTGCAATGCTCGGAGCGGGCGCCCATGTCACTGTGTTAGACAATAATATGGCAGCGATTGAAAAGATCGCTGAACGCCTTCCTAATGTAGTCACAATGTTCGCCACAAACAGGAATATTGAACGTGCTATCAAGTATGCAGATGTGCTGGTGGGCGCGGTGCTCGTCAGCGGACAGCGTGCGCCGATTCTCGTGACGCGTGAGATGGTTCGCTCGATGAAACCTCGTTCTGTCATCATTGATGCCAGTATTGACCAAGGCGGCTGTGTGGAAACTTCACGCCCGACGACACATGATGCCCCAATTTTTATCGAAGAAAACATTGTGCATTATTGCGTTCCAAACATTCCCAGTGTGGTGGCAAGAACAGCAAGCCATGTGTTCGTAAATTCTGCCATTCCATTTATTGCTGAAATAGCGAACCAAGGGATTGAGGCGGCCATCAAACAGAACACTGCCATTGAAGCGGCGATCAATAGCCATCAGGGCAAGTTGATTAATCTGGTTCGGATGGGCGCGTAGGAGATTCAGCATGAATGCAGCAACCAGTATCTATCAATCACGCATCACCACTGCTGAAGAGGCGGTTAAAGTAGTTAAATCAGGCAACCGTGTCTTTCTGACGGGGAATGTATCCGTCCCGAAAAAGCTTTTGGCAGCGCTTGTAGAGCATGCCCCCAATGTGCAAGATGTGGAGATCTGTCAGGCACTGACCGTGGGCGCAGCTGATTACGTCAGCCCGGAGATGGAAGGGCACTTGCGGGTGAATTCCATGTTCATCAGCGCCAATATTCGCAAAGCCGTGCAGGAAGGTCGGGCTGACTTTACCCCTGTGCTTCTTTCCGAATTTCCTTTGCTCTTCAAGCGCGGTGTCTTGCCATTGGATGTGGCGTTGATTCACGTTTCTACGCCAGATGAACATGGGTTTTGCAGTTTGGGGGTAGAAGTAGGCTTGACCAAATCGGCGGCTGAATCTGCAAAGATCATCGTTGCTGAAGTGAATGAGAAAATGCCGCGCACCTTGGGTGACTCTTTTATTCATGTCAGCCGCCTGACCCATATTGTGCCGGTGAATTATCCCATTCCTGAACATAATATGGCGTCTGAGGGAAATGAAGACATCATCAAAAATATTGCTGGTCATGTCGCTTCATTGATACCAGACGGAGCGACCATGCAGTTGGGAATCGGCTCGATTCCCGATGCGGTTTTGAAATTCCTAATGGATAAGAAAGACCTCGGCATTCATACCGAGTTGTTCTCTGATGGTGTTATTGATCTTGTGAATGCAGGCGTGTTGACCAATGCTCGAAAATCTTTGCATCCAGGCAAAATTGTAGCGGGCTTTATCCTCGGCACAGGTAAACTTTATAACTGGGTGAACGATAACCCCATGGTTGAGATGCACCCAACCGAATATGTGAACGATCCATTTATCATTGCTCAGAATGATCGCATGGTGGCGGTTAACTCTGCCATTGAAGTGGATCTGACGGGGCAGGTCTGCGCCGATAGTATTGGACCCAAGTTATACAGCGGCGTAGGCGGACAGTTAGACTTTATCTATGGCGCATCACGTTCGAAGGGCGGTGTTCCCATCATTGCCTTGCCCAGTACAGCGTTAATGAGAAATGGTTCCAGCGTAAGTAAAATTACTGCAATGCTCAAACCAGGCGCGGGCGTGGTCACGAGCCGGAATCATGTCCGCTTTGTGGTCACGGAATACGGTATTGCAGATTTGTATGGCAAGACCATCCGTCAGCGGGCGCAGGCGTTGATTAAGATTGCGAACCCGATTTTTCACGATGAATTGCAAAAGCAGGCAAAAGAGCTTCACTACCTGTAACGGAATTAAAACTGGGCGTGGAGAATGCGTAACTCCACGCCCAGTTTTTTGTTAACCAGATAATCACAAACCCGGCTTGACATTCTAACGCTTTTTACCTATCATCGGGCGGTTTGATTGAATATCGTCCTGCCATAGGGAGGCGGGTTCGAGATCGATTTTATTGCGATCATAAATCCATTAGCAACAGAAAGTAGATGAATCATGCGTAAAGTAAAGATCGTCGCCACCATTGGTCCCGCCTCAGATTCGGAACAGGCGTTGGAATCCTTGATTAAAGCGGGTATGAACGTTGCCCGTCTCAATTTTTCTCACGGTACTCACGAACAGCATCAGCTTCGCGTAGCCAAGATACGCGAGGTTTCCAAACGGCTCAATATGCCGGTTGGTATTCTTCAAGACCTGCAAGGTCCTAAAATTCGTGTTGGTAAATTGGAAGTGCCTCTGCAACTTTCTGTAGGTGAAGAAGTCTGTTTGTATGCCACCAACGATGAGCCTCCTCAAAACGGCTGTCAGTTGATCCCTGTGGATTTTCGTGAACTGTTTGACTCTGTGCAGCAAGGCGATAAACTTTTGCTGGATGACGGACGTTTGGCGCTTGCTGTCACTTCGGCAGAAGGGCGACAGGTTCACGCAACCGTCAAAGTAGGTGGCGCGCTTTCATCTCATAAAGGTATTAATTTACCTGGCGTAAAATTGCGCATTGCTGGTTTTACCAAAAAAGATAAAGCCGACCTCGCCTTTGGTATTTCACAAGGCATAGATGCTGTGGCGATTTCTTTTGTGCGTAGCGCGGATGATGTGCGCGAAGTTCGTGCTGCAATTACGGAATATTCTGCTGGTAAACATGAACCCATGCTCATTGCCAAGCTGGAAAAACCAGAAGCACTGGATGTGCTGGAAGAGATCCTCGATGTGGTAGATGGTGTGATGGTAGCCCGTGGCGACTTGGGCGTGGAACTCCCGCCTGAACGTGTGCCCCCGTTGCAGAAGATGATCATTCGAGCCGCCAATGCGCGTGCAAAACTTGTTATCACTGCTACCCAAATGCTCGAATCGATGATTCAAAACCCTTTACCAACTCGTGCTGAGTCATCAGATGTTGCTAATGCCGTCTTCGACGGCACCGATGCAGTGATGCTTTCTGCAGAAACAGCTTCGGGTGAATATCCCAGCCTTGCCGTAGAGATGATGGCACGCATCGTCACTGAAGCGGAGTCGCATTTCAATGAGTGGGGCAGCCGTCAGGATGGCAAAGCAGGTTTGGGTGAGTCTGATGCGGCGTCTATGGCGCGTGCATCTAATGTGCTGGCAAGCGACCCTGAGGTGCAAGCTGTCTCCGTCTTCACCATGCGCGGGCGTTCTGCCTGGCTTATGTCTAAAGCGCGACCTTCAAAACAGATATTGGCATTCACACCCGAACGCGAGACCTTCAACCAATTGGCGTTTTTGTGGGGCGTTCAGCCCAACCTTGTGAAATTCGCTAAGACTATGGACGATATGCTTTCAGAAGTTGATTCTGTGTTGTTGAAGTCTGGCATCAAGCCGGGGCAGCAGGTGGTGCTGGTGTGCGGCTTCCCCATTGGCGAACAACGCCCGCCAAATATGGCATTGCTTCACACTGTGGCAAGCGAACCGACTGTAAACCTTGCTCGTAAGTTAGCGGAAAAATAGTTTTGGGATAAATTCTCACCTAACGCATTAACCAAAGCGGATGCCGTTTCTACTTTACGGCATCCGCTTCTTTTTTAACTGGATGGTGTCATTGCGAGGGCGGGTTTGTTCTTCGCCCGACACTTGCGCCGCTGCTAGTGCGGTGAGCAATCTCCACATAAATACTAAGATTGCTTCACCGCCAAAGGGCAAGAGCGGCGGTTCGCAATGACATTATTCGCTCGAAGCGATGACAATGCCAATACCGATCAATACCCCGCCAAGGATGAACAAGGATGTGATCTGCTCGGAGAGAAAGAACCAACCGAGTAAGGTTCCAACGACGGGTTGGGCAAAGAATGTCAACGAAGCGACGGCAGCGGGCAATTCGGCGAAGGCATAATTCCACAAGAACATGGCGATTGCGGTAGAGACGATGCCGAGAAAAAGCAATCCGCCGATGATGCCCGGCGTGATCGTTCCAATGCCTTGGGTGTTGACTTCCCAAATTGAAAATGCCACGCTGGAGGGAATCCCACCGAGCAGCATGATCGTGCTAGATGTGAGCAGGTCTTGGGTTTGAGATACTTTGCGCACCAGCACCGAATACAGCGCCCAGGTCAACGCAGCCGCCAGCAGACTCATATTTCCCCAAAATAAAGAAGGCGAAAGTTCCGCTGTGCGAGGGTCAATGACGGCGAGCACTCCCAGCGTGGACAAGACCAGTGCAATGATGCGCCTTGTGGTTGGTTTTTCTCCCAAAAGAAACGGCGCAAAGAGCAACACGAAAGCAGGCGTAGCCGAAGTGACTAACGAGCCATTCGATGCAGTTGAGAGTTTTGTGCCTACAAATTGGAAACCGAGTGAGATTCCATAGCCTACAAACCCAACCAGAAAACTTGTCCAAAAGAACTCTTTGGTGATGGTGAGCCCGGTCCCTGCCTGGCGGCTGCGGAAATAAACGACGATGCCCAACGTCAGCGCACCCATAATGAGACGGATTGTGAGCAATGAAAAAGGCGGTATTACTTCCAAGACCACCTTGCTGACAACGTACATGCCGCCCCAAATTGAGGCGGCAATGAGACCAGATATTAACCCTGCGAATGTGTGATTTTTGTGCATAATTCCTCAATTATATAATACCCATGCTAGATCAACTACTCATCAAAGCGATTTTTATTTTGACGTATCTTTTTTACAGAGCCACGCTTTTTCTTTTCTTCGATTCTTTTTTCTTTCGAGGCTTTCGTCGGCTTGGTCTTATGACGTGTTTTCGGCTTTTCGCTTGCTTTGCGGATCAACTCGTAGAACTTCGCCAGCGCATCTTCGCGGTTTGCTTCCTGGGTGCGGAAGCGTTTGGCTTCGAGGATGAGCACACCTTCAGCGTTGACTCGTTTTCCAGCAAGCTGAATCAGCCGTCCCTTTAAGTCTGAGCCGAGCGACGAGGAGTGGATTACGTCAAAGCGCAGTTGCACCGCCGTCGCCACTTTATTTACATTCTGTCCCCCCGGTCCTGATGCGCGGATGTATTCCAACTGAATTTCGTTGTCGAGTCGTTTCATCTGATGAAATTATAAAATAAAAAATCCTCTCCCAAATCCAAATAGCGGATTTGGGAGAGGTGCCTAAGGCGGAGGGGGACTAGAACATCAAGGCATTGACCTTGTCGATCATGGCGCGGTCGGGGCGCAAGTCGGTTTCGGTCAGGCGGTTGAGCGGAGTATCCACAAGATTGTAGATGTCTGTGAGGGTGGGCTTGGCGGTATTGACATAGATCAAACCGGTCAGCAGCCAGTTGTTTTCGCGGGCTTCTTCAAGGGCTTGCAGAGCCTGCATGCGGTTGGCGGGGTCGTACCCTTTTTCGAGATTCTTGAGGATCACCACCGAACCATCGTGCATGGCAACTTCGCGGATCTCGCCTTCGTTCATTTCACGTTCGAGCATGATCTCGTTACGCGGGGCGATATAGGAAATTTCGTGCAGGGGTTCTTCGTGGTCTTTGCCCCAGGCGTAGGAGTGATAGGCGTTCTCTTGATTGTTGAAAGTGACGCACGGGCTGATGATATCGAGCACGGCAATGCCATTGTGAGCAAAAGCGGCTTTGAGAAGTTCTTTTACCTGCTTGGGGTTGCCCGCGAATGAACGACCCACAAAAGTGGCATTGGAGATCAAGGCTTCAGAGCAAATGTCTACCGGCATATAGGGATTTTCGCCCTGTTTCTTCAACTGCAAGCCTTTTTCAGCAGTAGCAGAGAATTGACCCTTGGTAAGCCCGTACACGCCGTTGTTTTCTACAATGTAGACCATGTTGACATTGCGGCGCATGGCATGTTTGAATTGACCCATACCAATGCTGGCGCTGTCGCCATCGCCAGAAACGCCAATGCCTTTCATGTGCGCATCACCGAACAAGGCACCAGTGGCAATGGAGGGCATGCGTCCATGCAAGGAGTTGAAGCCGAAGCTGCGGTTCATAAAATAAGTGGGCGACTTGGAAGAACAACCAATGCCAGAGAACTTGATCACATCTTCGGGCAGCACGTTCATTTCGTACATTGCGCTGATGATCTGATTCGAGATCGAGTTATGCCCGCAACCCTGGCATAAGGTGCTGGGTGCTCCGCGGTAATCATTTTTATTCAAGCCGACAGCGTTTACATTTGCAGGCGCGCCAGCCATGGGAAGTGTTTCAGTCATGATGATTTACTCCTTTTTTGATTCGTCTACTTGCGCTTCGACTTGACAGCAGGCTTCTTGGCTTTTGGAGCCGCCTTTACCGCTGCTTTCTTTGCTTTGGGCTTGCTTGCATTTTTTGTGGCAGTCTTCTTCGCTGAAGCCTTCTGCTCATACTTGGCAAGGATGCCTTCACGAACCCATTTCGCCGCTGCGGGCAGACCATCGTGATATGCCACTGCTTGGAATTTCATTGCATACTGGGGATATTCGGTATAAAGGATCTGAAGCATCTGAGCATCGCGGTTCATTTCCACCACGAAGATCTGGTCGTGTTTCTGAATGAAGGCATCCACTTCCTTGGTAAAGGGAATGGCGCGGATGCGCATAAATTCAGATTTGACGCCATGTTCCTTTTCCAGTTGATGCTGAGCTTCAAAGATGGCATTCTCGGTCGAACCGTAGGCAAGGATGCCGATGGTTGCGCCATTTTGCTTATGCAATACAGGCGCCGGAACATATTGTTTGGCGGTCTGCTGCTTGCGCGCAAGGCGCTCCATGTTCTTCATGTATGTATCAGAGTCTTCTGTATATTTGGCGTACTCATCGTGCCCAGTTCCGCGGGTGAAGTACGAGCTAAACGGATTCTTATTACCGGGGAATGTGCGATAAGGGATTGCATCGCCGTCCTTGTCGAGGTAGCGACCCCAATTGCCTTTGAGTTCTTCGATATCTTTTTCCCACAACACTTTGCCTCGGTCCATTGGGGTTTCAGGGTATTCGAAAGGCTTGCTCATCCACTGATTCATGCCCATATCTAGGTCGCTTAGCACAAAGATCGGGGTTTGGAGGCGTTCTGCCAGGTCGAAAGATTTCCAGCCAAATTCAAAGCATTCATATACATCACCGGGCAGAAGAATCACAGAATGTGAATCGCCATGCCCAATGTTGTAGGTAAAAGACAGATCACCCTGCGAGGTGCGTGTGGGCAACCCAGTAGACGGACCGATACGCTGCACATCCCACACCACAACTGGAACTTCAGCATAATATGCCAGACCAGCAAACTCAGTCATCAACGAAAGACCCGGACCAGAGGTGGATGTTACTGAACGCAAACCAGACCAGCCCGCCCCCACAGCCATGCCCAGTGCAGCAAGTTCATCTTCCGCTTGAATCACAGCATAAGTATGTTTGCCGTCTTCCCGCTTACGAAGCAGGGGCAGATAATCATTCAAACCTTCTGCCAGAGAGGTAGCCGGAGTGATCGGATACCAAGCTGCAAACTGAACACCGCCAAACACAGAACCGATCGCAGCGGCGGTATTGCCATCTGCCATGATCAGACCCTCGGTCTTGTTCATGGGTTCGAGGTAGTAGGGGTCTTTCTTTTCAAGGTTGGCTGCTGCCCAATCTGCACCGGCTTTCAACGCATTGAAGTTCATATCAATGGGCTTCTGTTTGCCTTTGAAATGAAAGGTCAATGCCGCGCGGATAGACTCTAGATTCATGCCGGTCATTTGGGCAAGAATGCCCACATACACCATATTTCCCACAAGATCGCGGAAGTCGGTGGGAATGTTTGCATCCGCTTTTACAATGGCTTTGATCGGCATTGAGTAGATGGCAATGTCAACACGGGTAATGGGCTGTTTGATATCGTCTGCATAAAAAAAGGCTCCACCCGGCGCAACAGAAGCGAGATCTTTTGCAAACGAATCAGGGTTCATCGCAATCACGATGTCATTAGACTCTTTCCGCCCGATGAAGCCATCCTTATTTACGCGGATGGTATACCACGTTGGCAACCCCTGAATATTGGAAGGGAACAGGTTCTTGCCAGAGACGGGAATACCCATCTTGAAGATGGATCGCAGGATGGTGTTGTTGGCAGTCGAACTGCCGGAACCGTTCTTCGTGCCAACGGTGATCGAAAAATCGTTCACTATCTTATTCATGGAACTCCTCTATGTTTTACCTTCGTCATTGCGAGGGCGCGCTCTTCCGCCCGAAGCAATCTCAGACCCGATCATGAGATTGCTTCGTCGGGCTATCGCCCTCCTCGCAATGACGAATTAATGTATTACGGACGATGATATAAAAGGTCAGTATGACGGACAAGCGCCTCATACCCAACCTCGAACTTGCCACTACAAATTGACTCGACCATACGCTGATGGTATTGCCACACTTCTTGCAAGTATTCATAACTGCCAGCGAACACATTCAAGCCAACCGCTTCGTAGGCTTCCCAATACGCTTCCAAGACGCCGATCACAAATGGATTATCAAGATTTTTATAAATGGTGAGATGCAGTTTGCGATGTTCTTCGTGCGGAACCTGCACCGGTGTGCCGCCTAGTTTTTCCCAGGCTCGGGCGATGATAGAGTTCAACTCCGCTTTGTCAGCTTCGGTTAAGAGCTGAACCGCTTCGTACCAATATGCGGCTTCTAAATGATTGCGCATTTCCGCAAATTTGCGGAAGTGATCATCATTCAATGCCAGCGCATACCCGAGGCTTTGGCGAATGGAAGGCGTGAATGAATAGTTGAGGCGGCGTGTTCCGGTCTTTTGGCGCACTTCCACAAAGCCAAGCGCACGCGCTACTTCGAGCTGTTCGCGCAGTGATGCCAGGCTGATATTCAATTCTCGGCTGAGTTCGTTTAAAGAGGGGAGTTTGTCATCGGCTTCGGGGTGAGAAGCGAGATAACGCAGGAATTCGGAAATGTTTGGGGAAATGCGCTCACGAAGCATAAAAGTTGATTAATCCGATTAATCGTATTTTACGCCTTTTCCAGAGGGAATGTCAAGGAATTTGGGTTAAGAATTTGGTTAGGCTTCTGCCTATGACCAAAACGAAATTCTCTTTCCGAATCTGGGTTAGGGCGAAACTTGTAAGAGAATATGCTCTACTGTTGCTTCAATGGTTTTGCTTGTTGTATCCACTATAATCCAGCCTTGATTTTTAAGGGTGGGAATATCTTCTTCTAAATGTTTGTAAACTGCTCGTATTCCATCTGCAATATATTTGCTTGCTTCGCCTCCCCCAGATCTTTTTATATTTCGTTCTTCGGCTGCCAGTTGATTAGGGAATAACAAGATTTTATGAATATTTTTCTCTTGAAATAAAAGGCTATATTCTTGCAATTTGTTGTTTGGGTCCCAAAAATCATCTATCACCACGACAAAACCAGCCTTGTTGTATGTGATCGCCATCTGAGACGTGCTTTCTCTTGCCAATGCCAATTGCTCAATGAGTTCTTGGCTCCATTCACTGCTCGGATGTTTCAGCCCCGATACGACCATATCCCGTATACTGTCGACGGAGATATGTATGCTTTTTTGAAATTGCATTGCCAATGTGCGCGCAGTTGAGCTTTTCCCAACGGCAGGGGCACCAGCCAAAAAGAATATATGAGTCATGGGTGTATCCTTATCCTGTTCAAGCAAAGACCGCCTGCCCTGGTGATCTCCCAGGGTTGCTGCACGCTTTGTTATGTCTATTTTTCAGATAACCAATTTGACAGGTTCTTTTTAACGCGGCTCAAGCGTTCACTTGAAATTTCACCAATTGCGCCTAGAAGAATTTCACCTGAAACAACCGCTAAGCGCCCTACTCGAATTATGCTTGTAACTTTTAGCCCGCTTTGTTTGAAATCGTCAGAACCATCTTCGATCATTTCATCAAACCCCGAAACATATTGGCGAGTTTGCGAAGAAACCATGCAAATTAGCCAGTCGTCATACTCGCCAGGCAATTTCCCCAACAAAAGAGCAGGGCGTATTTTGCCTTCTTCAAGGTCGGTTTGAGGAAACCGAAAAATAACCACTTGCCCCGCTTTTTTCATGTAAAACTTACCCGAATATCTGAAATGCTATATAACGTGGGTTCATCTTCCATATCCCGCATTGCTGACGATAATGACAAAGAAGCCCAATCTTGTTTTTCTTGTTGCTCTGCCTTCATAAGCAAGTATTGAACAAAATCGAATAATTCTTCCTGAAATGAATACGGAAGTTTTTGTGCGTATCGGTGAATTTTCTCATCAAGTGTCATGGCTTTTGCTCCATTATTTCCTAAAAGCGGATTACCTGAATTTATTTTACACTAATAGCAGATAGGTTTTGATACTTTATTTTGCAAGGAAACGCCCAACGGATTGCGCCATCGTGGGGATACCCGCCCCGTCACGCGGACTTGGCGAAGCCTTTTAACCTTTATGACTCTATAATCTTAATTCAAAGAATAATATACTTTTTCGCATTTCTTCAGGGAGTTCGTAGTAGGGTTCGATTTCTTGAAACCCCAAACTACGATACAACCCTTGTGCTGCAACTTGCCCCATACTGGTGTCTAGTCTCATGCGCTCATATCCCATCTGGCGAGATCGGTTTATGAGTTCGGTTGCCAATGCTTTGCCAATACCCTTGCCATGAAAGGCAGGCAGGACGAACATGTGTTTCATCTCACAAATTCCATTGCCAATTTTTCGCGAGGCGACTGTCCCTGCGGCTTCACCATTGAGATAGGCGAGTAGTAATGTGCCTGTCGGTTGAGTATATTCTCCGGGTAAAGACGCCATTTCAGCTTTCAAGCCAATGAAATACTTATCTATCGTCTCGCGATGGTCTGGAAAACTTTGCCGAAGCCAATCAACAAATGCATAATTCAGAAAACGCACGGGTTCAAAATCTTTTTCTGTAGTGGCTTGTTTAATGTCAAGCATAATGGAACTAACCCTACTCCTCGATCACCCGCACGAACACATACTCTGCTTTTGCGCCGCTCGGGTCGGTGAGCACAAAAGATTCGGGGAACACAGGCGTCGGCGGAGGGGGAGGCGTTTCGATCTCGGTGAAGTTATTGCAAACCGTCACACCCTTATGAATATATGCCATCCAGCCGCGCTCGGTCACGTTAACTCCATCTACCGAAGTGACACGCAGCCACTTATCTCCCTTTTTTACTTCACTGCCATCGGCGGGCGCTTCCCAGATCTCGTCTCCAACCACCAACTGCGCACGATTGTATGAAGTAATCACACCCGCAAAGACATTATGGTCTGTGCGCATGCGCGTGCCGTTATTAATCGGGGTCATACTATAACTGGTCATGAAACTCTCCTATATTCAACGCGGATATCCCCGAATGTAGCGATCAGGGTGGCTTGTGATTGTGGGGCAGGGTAACGGGCAAGGAATTCGGCTTCACTGCCGTTGAAATAATTTAGATCGATCTCACGGCTCTCTACACCGAAAAGCGTACCATCGCCATCGTCAGTGAATTGCCAGTAGGTCCAATCTTGCCAAATGGGCGGCACGAGCGGCGGCGTGGGGTTATACCAGGCGATCCAAAGCGGATATTGCGCAAAGTAATTCACACCTGCCGCAAATTCTTGCCAGTAATAATAGCCGGTGTATACCCCAAGTTTTTTCTCAGGCAACAACGCCTTAAGACGCTCCATAAAATCGAACCAGTTGCGCCAGCCCCCAAACGGACCGCCATAGCGGTCTTCATAGTCGCACCACATTTCCATTTCGCCGGGGTCATTGCCCAACACTTCCACATATTTTTCTGCTTGGCGCTTGGGGTTTACGCGGCTGTCGTAGAACCAATACGAACCGCGGACCAAACCCGCCTGCCGGGCATTCTTCCATGAAGTCTTAAACACCCGGTCTTCAAACGTCCCTTGCCCTGCGCGAATGATCGCGCCGCGAGTCATCGAGGACATTTGAGCAAAATTGATCGGTTGAGTAGTGGTGGGGTCATCCTGCCAGAAACTGACATCGGGCAATTTGAAGTTCGAGAGGAACTGAGTCCGCTGCGCCTGGATGATGGGCTTGGGCTGATGTGCCGATGGGTTGGAAGATTGTTCGCTCATAGGTTGCACAATTATAAATCATCCCTGTGATTACCTTGCCCTTTGTATTTAGACGCTGATAAACGCAGATGGACGCAGATATTTTTTAGGATACTACCAAACAGGCACCCAGAATCAGCGTTTTCAACGTTCATCTGCATCCCGATCTTAAGAGGGTAAGGTAGTCAAAAACATTCCCATGTTTTTAATGCACAACGAGGACAGCGTGTTGGCTGCCCTCGTTGTGTTGATATATAGAGAAAAGTGGCTTAATTAACTCGAGTTGCTACCTTGAGATCAAAATCAAGAACTTTGCCACGAATTTCGCTAATTCACGCGAATTGTTGTGTGTGTTTTCGTGAAAATTTGTGTAATTCGCGGCTAAGGTTTTGGGTTTTCGACATAACCCGAA
>JBDKJK010000025.1:0-4208 GCA_039796675.1 Chloroflexota bacterium | reverse complement strand
CTTGCCATTAATTGCGGATATTGAAGTGCATGGGGATATGAGCAAGCTGCCAAAAGAAGGCGGGTACATGTTGGCATCTAACCACTTGGGCAGGTTGGATTCATTAGTGGTGTATTATGTGCTTGATAATGATGATCTCATTCACCCGCTTACGGATAAATATAAAAAATATTGGTATGGAAGATTAGCAGGAAAGATTTTCAACGTTACCTGGCTGACTCGCGGCGAAGCGGATATGAGCGCCATTAAGGAATTTATCTCTCGTTTGAAAAAAGGCGCGGTGATGATCATTGCGCCGGAAGGTACACGTTCGAAGTCAATCAGTTTATTAAAAGCAGAACCCGGCGCGATTTATATTGCCAGTTCTTCCAATGTGGGCATTATTCCTGTTGCATTAACTGGCACTGAAGATGCCGATGTAGTGACGCGATTGAAATCATTCAAGCGATTGAAGCTGACCATTTCTACTGATTCAGAAATTTATTACCCACCTGATATCCGAGCCAGCAAAGGCGCAGAACGTGACGCGTTGTTGCGTGAGTCAATTGATGAGGTCTTCTGTCGCATTGCAGCATTATTGCCTGAGAGTTATCGCGGATATTACAAAGACTTCTCGCGCACAAAGGAATTATTGTCTTTGAAAAACAAGCCCTAGTATAGGTTGATCACAAGCAACATTACCGCACCAGGGAGCAACGTAGCTAGCCCTAACCAATTTGCAGAAGCATATTTGCTGCGTGCCAACATCACCCATGCGGCAATGCCCAACCCTACGAATACCACGGGTAAAACATACCCCAACCCTAGCATTAAGTTAAACATGCCACTTTCACCTGCTGCTGTTGCTGCATCTTGAAAACTTACTAGCACAGCAAGGGGCGCAAATACGAGTGCTGCTCCAGCGACTTGTGACGTAAGAAGCCAAAATACACTTAACCAACGACTGATCGTTTTTTGAGTCAAGTTGTCATCTCCTTGGGGATGTTGATAAATTTATTATATATCAACAAAAGCGACAACCACGCCTCTCAGCCTCGACGATAGCTTGGTCGCTGGACCAGAAGAAGTTTTCTTCGCCGATAGCTTGAACCAGCCCGCCGCGTTCCATCATTTGTTTGGCGTTGTCATGAATGCCTGCAAACATCAAGGTGCCGCCATTCTTTAGCAAGCGGATGTGCAACTTGTGAATCGCTTCAATCCCCGCTGAATCGACCAGCGGCACACCACGCATGGACAGGATCAATGCATGCGTGTCGCCCAAGTCTGCGAAGGATTCGCTGAATTGAGAGGTTGCCGCGAAAAATAGCGGACCGGTGAGAAACGCCACACGGACGTGTTTGCACTTCCCGGCGGTTTCAATGCCTTTTTGCTTGAGGCGTTCCACATCCACTTCTTGAATGTTGATGTCAATGCTGGCGCTTTTGTTGAGGAAGACGGCTCCCATCAAGAAAGTTCCGAAGAGGATGGCATTTGTCAGGCTGAGGACGACGGTGGCGAAGAAGGCTACGGTGAAAGCGATTATCTCTGTTTTGAAGCGATTGCCAAAGGTGGATTTGACCGCACTCATATCCACCGAGCGGATGGCGGTGACCATCAAAATGCCTGCTAGGGCAGAGAGCGGGATCATTGCAAGATAATCGGAAAAAGCGAACATGATGATGAGCAAGATTAAAGAGTGGATGATGCCTGTGAGGCGAGTTTGCCCGCCAGATTGAATCGCAACTTTGGTGCGAAGGATGCCGGATGTGACGGGAATCGCTCCGACCATTGCCAATGTGATATTGCCAATGCCCAAACCCATGAGGTGTTGATTCACTTGCAGACGTTTACCCGTCAGTTCGGCTCCGGCACCACCGGTGAGGAGAGTTTCGACCGAGCCTAAAGCCGTCAGTGTGAGGGCTGGAGCGATGAACTCAGAGAGGTTTCCCCATGGGATGCCCGCAAAGCTGAAGCGCGGTTCGAGGAGTAAGGAGCGGGGGATGAAGCCGATCGTAGGAATAGACCAGCCCAGAGCGGAGGTTGAAGCGGTGGCAAGGATGAGAGCGATCAATGCACCTGGAATCCGCTCGTTCCATTTGGTGGGATAGAAGAACATGAGTCCCATCACGAAAAGACCGATGATGAAACTGTGAATGTTGAGTGTGAGATTCGGCGTTGTGAAATAGCCGATCAGTTTTTGCGCAGCGGTGACGGTGACAGGGGTGTGGATGCCGAGCAGCGGGTCCACTTGGCGGATGATGACGATGGCAGAGATGCCTGCGGTGAAACCTGCGATGACGGTGGAAGGGATGAAGGCAATGAAGCGACCAAGCTTGAACAAGCCGATCGTGAAGGTAATCATGCCTGCCATGACAAGCGCGACCCACATGCCTTCGAGTCCATATTGATTGATGAGCACGATTAGCACGACACTGATGACGGCTTTTGCGCCGGTCATTTGATAGGGCGCACCTGCCAGCAACCCAATGACGATGCCGCCCACAATGGAGGCGATCAACCCAGCGGCGGCGGTAGCACCAGAGGCAGCACCGAAGGCAAGCGCAAGCGGCAAAGCCACCAGCGCAACATTAAGACCTGCAAGGAGGTCATTGCGAAATGTAGCGAGCGAATAGCCCGCAAACTCGTCCTTGTAAAGACGGGCAAGGGAGCGTCTTGGCATATTTAATTCTCCAGAAAAGGTATTACACCAAAAGCTCATGCTCCCCCAAGGCGTCTTTTGGTCTATAACGAGCGGTATTTTATCACTGGTATTTTTATTTTGTATACGGATTTAAGAGACTACACGGTATTCGCAATGAATGACGTGTAGTCATTTTTTTAGAACATGATCCCGCAATCATATGGAATAATATTCTCTTCTTGTCTGTCAATAATTTCGTGTGGAGAAGATCTGCTAATGATATAAGTGATGCGATAAAAGCCGCCCCATTTGCTGAATATGACCAATTCCACGATGGCAGTGGTGTCGGTTAATTTGACAAGCGGTTCGATATTTTTGAGGGCGTTGATCTGCCTCATTTGATCTCTATCGAACTCCATGCCGAAGCCTCCGTCGTTAATATCTGTAACGATGGCATCTACCGCTTCGCGATCGCAGATGATATTGATGTCGTTGTAGTTGGCATGCCAAACAAGGTAGAACTGATTTGCAGTGCGTAAGAAGGATGCGTATTCAAAGTATCCCTGTTCGGTATCGTTGACTTCCACATAGTTCCAGTATTTTGCGAACTCTGATTCAGAAGAAACGTCGCTCGAAGTTTTATAAGGCTCTTGGTCTGCGGGGCGGGCAGCGAGGAGTGGGAAAGAACCCAGCGAATCGGAGATAAAAACATAATCAAGGACGTATCCTTCTTGCATGGAAAGGTTTGGTGTGACGGTGAAATACTCGTTCACATCGAACTCATCTCCTTGTTTGATGCCAGTTTCCATCAATCCCTGCGGAACTTCGTAGGTTTGCATTCCGCGAATGGAATAGAGTAAGTCAGGGCAATGGGTTATCACAACGCCATCACGCGGCTCAATTGCAGCAGGGAGCAGGGTTTGGCAGGCAAAAGAAAAAACAAGCAATGCAACCAATGGAAGAGCTGACTTTGTTCTCATAACATACTCCAATTCTTAAAGGGTTGAGAAAAAGACGAAGGCTTTTCTAAAAAAGTTCCAGCATGTTTATGATTTGCATTCGAACGTCCCATGGATGGGCTCGCATTTATGAGACATAGTCTCTCCAAAAATCAAATGATCTGACTCGCCGCTCGCAACAGACGATCATAGATCGCCAGCCCCAAGCCTTGTTTTCCAAAATCACGCGTGAGAATTAAATTCACACCTTGGTCGTCTAATGCGCGCATGCCTGTATACAGATTTCGCGCAATCGATTCAAGGTCAGCGGATGAACCAAGTGGATACGGCACACCAGACTCGAAGGATGCCATGTCTTCATTTGCTAGAAGAAGCCCCACGCTTCTTCCCTGCGCCTGTGCCTGCTTCGCTAACCCAAGCAGTTTTTCCAACGCCGACTCCTTTTCACCCTTGCACATAATTAACTCGGCATTTGGTGTGTAATGCTTGCCCAACAATCCCGGCGAGACTTGCGCCTCGTCATCTGAGTTGGGTCTGTTATTTTGTAATTTCACTGCGCCGATCACTTTTTCAATTGCCTCACGCGAAACCCCACCCGGACGAAGAATCATTGCCGGTTCACGAGTCAC
>JBDKJK010000024.1:0-7164 GCA_039796675.1 Chloroflexota bacterium | reverse complement strand
TTGTCGCTGATATAGATAAATTCGGGTTGAAAAAATCCCACTAAATAAAAAAGCATCGCGCCGCAAAACCTGCGGCGCGATGCTTTTGGAATATACTCTTTCTAACTACTTTTGGACGATTTCCCCTTTAATTTTTCATTCAAAGAAGACCATATTCCCGACATCAGGGTACTGCCCGCTTTTCGCCGAAGGTTAACTTTGTAGATCGCTTTTTCTTTTTCACCAATGCGAATCAGCCAAAATTGTTCGGTCAGGGTCGAGAGGGCTTCATCTAGTTCAGCACGGGTGAGGCGGTCCTGTTCGGGCACACCATCCATGACCTCGCACATGCGCGGGTAACTCATATGCAGTTCGCGCAGCATCAGACGCATGATTTTTCGCAGGGAGGGTGGAAGTTTGGCAAGGTCGAGCGGAGAAATACCACCGCCCTTCTGGCTGTCCTTTATTTCCTTATCCAACCGGTCAAAGAGTCCAGACATGTCTTCCTCGCTTAATACAACTCAGGCATGCTGATGGGTTCCGGCTGAGGTTCGCATTCACCGCACCAGATGACGTTGGCGACCGCCAACCCTTTTGGGGTGTTGTTTGCGCCAACAAACATGGTAATAAAAGTGGACATGGTTGCGGCATGATCTTTGCACACGAACCGACCACAGAAAGCGCACGAGGCGCGGGGTTCCTCTTCACAATGCCAGCATTTCATAAGTCGCTCCTATGTCGCAGCCAGCACGGCTTCAACAACATTCATCAAACCTTTGGACCATGGATGATCGGGATAACGCAAAGAAAAAAGATCCCGGCTTGCGTTTTCAGCCATATCGAAGGTTAACGGCAATACCCCGGCGACAGTTGCTTGAAATTCGCCTTCAATGTTCTTCTTGATCTCGGCAAAATCATATTTCGGCAGGGCTTTATTAACCATCAACAACAGATTGGGAACATCCAAACTGCGCGCCACATCCACTGTGACAGACGTTCCCTGAATATCCTGATTATCGGGACGAAGAATGATGATAAGGATATCTGAGGTGGCAATGGAGAGTAAGGTCTCTTCATTCAACCCGGGATGCGTATCAATAAAAAGATAATCCAATTCAAATTCACTTATAGCAGATTGCAAGCCTTCATTCAAATGATTGAAATCGATTCCCTCTTGAAGAATCTGGCTGATCTCGCTGCTCTTAATGCTGGACGGGAACAGCCATAAATTCGTACCCGCCAGTTTTGCACGCCCTTCTTCATCGCTCTTCACAGCGCTCACAAGATACCCCACCTCACGAATGGAGGCTTTCCCATGTAAATAATCGTTCATGGTCTTGCCCATTTTCTGTTCATCCAACCCGAACAGGACATGAATACCAGGTGACTGGATATCAGTATCCACAACCCCGACCCGTTTGCCGGTCATGGCGACCTGCGAAGCCAGATTTGCAGTCGTGTTCGACTTGCCCGTTCCCCCGCGAAATGAATGAATGGATACGATCTTGCCAGCCATATTACCTCCGTAAATATTTTTAACCTGAATTACGCTTCTGACGCAGTGTCTTTGCCTGTTCCTTCAGCTTGGAATAAAACTCCGTACCGGTGATCTCTTCAAATTCCTTCTTGCGGCGCTCCTGGTCGATCTCAAAAGACAGCCGCTCCAACTCCTGCTTCAAGCCTTCTTCACGTGCCTTCACTTTTCGCACCATTGAGTAGAACGTGGAAAGCAGTTGAGTCGCTTTATCATCGTCCGTCCCCGCTTTGTTGGTAAGAGGCTGGGTATACTCTAAAAAGGAATAATCGCCTTCTGCGGTCTTCTGAGACCAGTCGATCACCTTTTCAATATAAGTTGTTGAAAAACGCAGCCGGTTCGATAACCCGCGCAGGATGCCAAGCGCCACATCCAATCGTTGGTCGAGAAGTTCAAAAAAAGCATCACGTGTCAGTTCCAACGCTTCCACTTCGTCCAGCGCCACTGCGCCCGCCGAACGGGGTAAAGCATCGACAAGCGAGAGTTCACCGATGGTCTCGCCGGATCCCACCGTGTTGATGATAATCTCCTCGCCGCGAGCATCTGTGGTGACGATCTTTAAATGTCCTTCGAGAATGAGGTAAAAAGAATCAGCCGGGTCACCTTTGCGCATCATAACAACGCCCGGGGCAAGTTTACGCACCGTTGTCTTTGCCGCTACGGCTGCCAGGGCATCCTCCGAAAGCTCTTTAAAGAACTCCGTCTTATGGATCTTTTGTAAAACATCGCCAGTCATTACTGATCTTCTTTCTGTGATGACGAATCTTTTAATCGCGCCGAGACGCGGTTCCACAAACCGCCTCCCTTTTGACCCAAGCCTGCTGCTGCAACACGGGCATTTAACAAGTTCCATATCTGAAGGTCTTGTCCTAAATACACTTCTCGCACCATCATCATACAATACGCACCAATATTTTTTCTCAGTTCGTCAACTTCAGCAGCCAAGTCTTTGATGATAGTCTCCATTTCGGTCTTACGCACATCACTAGTTACAGACTCTAATAGTTTGCGCTTGATGCCGATCTCAGCTTGTTTATAAATAAGGTTGCGTACCAAGCCAGCCTTCTCTGTACCAAACCGTTGTTCTACAGGATTAAGCACTTCATGTACGGCTTCGATATTGCTAACCACTTTTGTCTCTTCAAGCGTAACACGATCTGCCATACCCAATTTTTCTGCCACCCAATTTTTTTGAATGTTCATACCACGGCGAATGATCGTCCAGATCAGCCACAAACCGATCACGCCATAAGCGATTGCCAGAATCAAAAACGCTCCGGCATTGACCATGGTATTGAACAACCCATGGAATAACATCGCAACGGCATATCCACCTAGGATAATAAATATGCCCTGACGTTTGTTTTTATCACCACGAGAATATGCTAATGCGGTGCCGATCAGCCCGCTGCCTGTTGCATGCATCAGATTCGTGGAAAAGACACGCACCAAAGCTAACACCAAAGCGACCTGGGCATTCCCAGTAACATATTCATAATTCTCAATAACAGCAAAACCAATGCCTGCCCCAAAACCATAGAGCGCCCCATCTACTACGTAGTTAAAGTCCGCTCGTTGCACGAGGTAGATTAAGATCAAAGATTTTAGTATCTCTTCTACCACCGGAGCCACAAAACGAACCACTGTGCTCCATGATGCCCACCCCATATTCACAACCCAGGGGTTGATTTGTGCGGCAATGAAATATGCCACCAACCCACCCGCCAGGGTCAACAGGTTGAAATGGAATTTACCAGTGTTATATAAATCAAACCGGTTAAGGATGACTAGAAACGCGATTGGGAACGTAAAGGCGATCAACAATGCGGTCACAAGCATAGGCAAAATCATACCTTATCTAGAAACGACCCGCAAGGAAAATTCATTATCAAGCCGTATCGGTTTTATCGATTAAATCAAACCCGCCCTTGAGATGTTCAAGGGCGGGCGCTTTACAAACAACTTAATGGCTATTTTTTTCGCGAAACCCAATAGCCGATAAACAACAAGACAAGTATTCCTAAGCCAACATACATGCTTCCGCCAGAAGAAGCTGTTCCAGATAGGGTAGATCCTACAGGTTGAAACACGGCTGGAACGTTGATGACCACAAGAACAACCACTACAGCTACAGCGATCAACAAACCGACTTGTGGGTTGGCTTGAAGATCAAAAAGCCTGGCCCAAAAAGAAGGCTTGGCTGCTTTTTTTTCCTCTTCACGGCGCATGCGCGCTTTCAAGCGGGTTAGCATCTGCTTAGACTTCGCCTCGTCGAGCGTTTCTGGAGGGAAGGTGTCGCTCAAACGGAGAAGAGTTTTTTCGAGGCCGACCAGTTCCTCGTCTGTGCTGGAGGCGGGAGGGGTTTTCCCATCCAATAGACGGTCGACAAAGTCCGCGAGTTCGTTATCTTGTTGTGTAGATTCGTCTCTTTGATCCATGGTCATTTTTCCAAGTGGTTGCGAAGTGCTGTAACGGCTCGACGAAACAAAGATTTAGTGGCTTCAAGATTCTGGTTGGTCAATTCAGCAATCTCATTGAACTGTAAATCTTCGGCAAAACGCAGCAGTAAGATTTCCTGATAATTTTCTGGCAGGTTTAATAGCGCGCGCTGGAGGAAGATTCGATCTTCCAATGACTGGGAAGTACTGCCAGCTACCTGAGCGATTGCATCGGATAAGGGTGCAAGCTGAGGTTCTTGTTTACGAGTGCGCTTTCGGTAGAACTCTGCCACTTTATGGTTGGTCAGTGTTCGCAGCCAGGTGCCGAATTTTGAGTCACCTCGAAATGAAGAGAGAGACTTTAATGCAGCAATAAAGATCTCCTGCGTTACATCCTCCACCTCATTGGGAGGCACCACATACCGAACCCGTTTGTAGACCTTGGGAAGGTGGCGATGATAAAGAGCATCGAAAGCATCTCGTTCTCCATTAAGGTATTTCTGGATGAGAAGTTCGTCGCTGGCGTCTTGCAGGGATATGAGGTTGTTTTGCATATAATTTGTCGTCATGAAGCGCCAAAATGGGTCGTTTTTGTCTTTCAGTTTAGAAAGGTACTATATCATAATTGAGAGTCGAAAAGTAGGGATTTGATTTTCAATCTAGTTAGGCTATAATCAATGCAATTAACGTAATATAACGTATAACGGGAGACGGTGCATGGCCAAAATCATTTCAGTTCATTCTTTTCGGGGTGGTACGGGCAAATCCAATACAACCGCCAATATTGCTGCGCTTTTGGCAATGGATGGTGCACGTGTTGGCGTGGTAGATACCGATATTGCCTCACCCGGAATTCATGTCCTTTTTAATTTAGATGAAGCCGATATGGAACATTCGCTCAACGACTATCTGTGGGGCAAATGTACCATTGAACAGGCAGCCCAAGACGTAACCGGCCATATCGGCACGGAAGTGAAGGGACAGATCTTCCTGATTCCGTCTAGCATCAAGGCTGGTGAGATCGCCCGCATTCTGCGCGAAGGTTATGATGTGGGCTTGCTAAACGATGGCTTCCGCGACGTGATCGAAAGACTTAAGCTAGACTATCTTTTGATCGACACACACCCAGGTCTAAATGAAGAAACCCTGCTTTCCATAGCGATCTCCAACGCATTGATCATCATCATGCGCCCAGACAGTCAGGATTATCAAGGCACCGCTGTTACGGTGGATGTCGCCAAGAAATTGGATGTGCCGAAGTTGTTCATTCTTGTGAACAAGGCTCCCACGAATCTGGATTTTGAAGAGGTTCGTAACCGTGTGGAACAGACCTACGAAGCCAAAGTGGGTGCCATCCTTCCGCATTCCGATGAAATGATGATGCTCGCAAGCTCTGGTCTTTTCACCGTGCATTACCCTGATAATGTAGTAACCAAAGGCTTACGCGGACTGGTGGACCAAATCAAAGCCTAGAGGCGTTATGAGCAATCCACTCTTTGAAACTGCGATCAAGGAATTGGAGAAACGGCAGGAGGATCTGCGTCCTTCGGATGTGATCTCGTTATCTGAGCCGTTGCGTTCTGCAGTTAATTTTGTCGTTCGGCTGGGTCGTTTTAGCCTGACTGAGTTCCATGAAAAACTTCCTGAGTTCAGTCGGGAAGAGGTAAAACGGATCGCAGACCTGTTGCTCAAGCGCCACCTCTTTGACCTTTCACGTTTTGCCACAGAGGTAGAGCCCTACTACGAAGCCCGCCTCTCCGCGATGACCCGCCCGCTCTCTCGCCCGCCATCCGACATCTGGAAAAAAATAGATTAACTCTCAACCGCCTGCTAAACACAGGCGGTTGTTGTTTTAACGTATCTCACCCACGGGTATAATCAAAATATGGCAGATAAACTTCTCTCACGGTATGAAGAACTTAAAGCGCAGCTCAACTTTCACAATTATCGCTATCACGTGTTGGATGCGCCCATTATCAGTGACCTCGAATATGACCGCCTGCTTAACGAACTAAAAAAGATCGAGGCAGATCACGCAGACTGGGTCACTCCTGACTCTCCCACTCAGCGAGCCGGAGCCAAGCCTTCAGAAAAATTTGAGAAGGTGCGTCACCCGGCGCCGATCCTTTCGCTTGCCAATGCCTTCGGCGGAGACGATGCTCGTGCTTGGTTCGAACGCGTCAAAAAATTAGATGACCGTGTGGAGAAGGCAAAGTTCGTGGTAGAGCCAAAAATCGATGGTCTTTCTGTCGTGCTTCATTATCGTGATGGCATGTTCGTGCAGGGAGCCACACGCGGCGACGGCGAAGTAGGCGAAGATATCACCAGCAACTTGCGCACCATCAAAGCCATTCCGCTAAAAATTCCGGTGGAAGGAAAAAAGTCAAAGGTCAAGGTTCCTTCCTATCTTGTCGTTCGCGGCGAAGCATTTATTCCCATTCAAGATTTTGAAGCATTGAACAAGCGGCTTGAAGAAGCCGGTGAGAAAACCTATCTCAACCCGCGCAACACAGCGGCAGGGTCGTTACGTCAGCTTGACCCTGTGTTGACCGCTTCACGCCCGATCACATTGCTTGTATATCAGATCGTCTATTCTGAAGGCGGTGAGGTACCCACCTCGCAATGGGAGATTCTAGAATATCTCAAATCGTTGGGATTCCCTATCACTGATATTTCCAAACGGTTCAATGACTTGGAACCTGCCATTGCCTACACCGAAACCTTCGACAAAGGACGAGACGCGCTTCCTTACGAAGCCGATGGCATGGTCATAAAAATTGACGACTTATCCCTCGCCGCAGACTTGGGCTTCGTAGGCAAAGACCCGCGCGGAGCCATCGCGTTCAAATTCCCGGCACGCGAAGTGACCACTTCCCTCCTCGGCATTGACGTGGAAGTAGGGCGCACAGGTGTCTTGACTCCACGTGCGCAATTGGAGCCGGTTGAAATTGGCGGGGTCGTCGTCCGTAATGCGACCTTGCATAACTTCGATTACATCGAAGAAAAAGACATCCGCATCGGCGACCGGGTCTTGATCAAACGTGCTGGAGAAGTGATTCCGTATGTCATCGGTCCGGTCGTGGATGCGCGCTCGGGCAAAGAGAAAAAATTCAAGCCGCCTACAAAATGCCCGGCATGCGGACAAGACGTAGAACACTTCGAAGGCGAAGTAGCATGGTACTGCGTCAACGCCGCCTGCCCGGCGCAGTTGGT
>JBDKJK010000023.1:0-5335 GCA_039796675.1 Chloroflexota bacterium | reverse complement strand
GTGATGCAGCTGCCATACTGGGAGTACACCCCAGTACGGTGCGGTTGTGGTCAGACAAGGGCTTGATGCCGGTGCATAAGACCCAGGGCGGGCATCGTCGCTATCGGCGTGAGGAAATTCTCCTATGGTCAGAATCAAATTCAAAGTCTAAAGAAGAGGCTCTTGAACCTGAAGGCATGATGCAGGAGATCGTCAAGAACGTCCGCATGCAGATATCCGAAGGGCGCCTTCAAGAAGAGTTGTGGTATCAAAAGTTGGATGAAGATGCGCGGGCGCAATATCGCTTGAGTGCGCGTTCATTGTTTCAGGGGTTGATGATCTATGCTGCCACCAACGGGCGCGAAGCCGAGACAGAAGCCTATGCCATCGGCTACGAGTATGCATCGCGTGCGCGGCGTTACGCGCTTAGTTATGTGGATGCGGCAAAAGCATTTTTATTTTTCAGAGATACGCTGGTCGAGTCATTCATCAAGGTCTATAACGAGGCGAACATCCCGGCACGGCGCGCCACCGAAATGTACACTCGCATTCATGCCTTCACAGACGATATTCTTATTAGTTTATTGGAAACGTATCGCAAATTGGAAACTGTAAATCACTAGCCCGCAACCCAAGAACTTTTTGTGCTACAACAGCTGCTGCAAGATCGCCATCGTCTCTGCCTTGCCCCCATATCCATTTTCGCCGCCGGGTCCTACACAGGAAGGGCAGCCATCTTCACAGGCGCACTCGCTCACCAACTCATGCGCACGGCGGATCAACTCATCATGCAATTCAAATAATTTTTCACTAAAGCCAATGCCCGCAGGCACAAGGTCATACAGGACGATAGACGGCAGACCGCCGACTGCTGACCAGGCAGGCTCAGAAAAGACTCCCAGATCGCCTGCATCACACATCAGAAACAACGGTGCGAGATTACCGAGAACGAAACCCAAACCGGTGAGTCCACTGCGAATGCGCACATTCTGTTCAACCTTGCGATGGCAGCTATGACAAAGCGTGGTGAGATTTTCCAATCGATTCGCCTGCTCACGGTTGACGACTCCATTTTGGATGAAGGCACGGAAGGGAGTCTTGTGATGCACATCATGCTCGCGCCGAGTCTCCTCTGCGCCGCACACCTGACATTTGAACTGGTCCCGTTTTCTGACGGCGAGTCTTATCTTTTGCCAGTCGGGTCCGTAGTCGTTTGGGTCATTGGTCCATAGACCGGCATCGCGCAGACTCTTAAGCGCAGATTCGGATAGGGTTAGCCAATAGCCGGTTGTTTGCAATTCAGAGGGCGGCAAGTCGAGCGGTTCTTGCCCAAGATTCTCATTCGTGAACCAGCGCAGTTTGCGGAATCCCACCACCTGGGTGGTGACTTGAATTTCACCATATGCCTTTTCACCGCCGCGCACCACGATCTGATCGTTGACAGACAATATCTGTATCTCAGACTCTTGTTGTGCTTCGGTATAGTAATCCAACCCAACAGGGACGAGGTGGGCAATATGGTTTTCAAGATCAAGTTGCTGCACCAAATATTGCTGGGCTTCGTGCATGTAGATCGCGCCGGGGTGAACCATCCAATTGGCAGATTCGCCATCCACAGTTCCCACGATCGTCGGTCGCCCATCGTTTGCGGTTGTGTGAAGCACCACACTTTGCGGAGACGCCGAACGCAGCGAAATATTCGCGGCGGGATAGGCATCTTGCATCCAGAAATATTTTTCGTTCGAGAAGTGTGCTTCCTGATTGGAAACTAAGAACTCAAGATACTCGTCCACAAGTTCATCAGAGATGGAACCAAACCCTTCGCCGCGTTGAAACGGCAGTTCAAACATCGCACAACGCAAATGTTCCAGCAGAATCAGCAAATGATTGGGGTTCACCAATGCCATCTCGGGCGAACGGTCGAAGAAGTATTCAGGGTGATGTGCAAGAAATTGGTCAAGCGGATTCGGCGAAGCCACAAGAATAGACACGGCTGGCAATTCACCACGCCCGGCGCGCCCCGCTTGTTGACGAGTGCTTGCTATCGTGCCAGGGTAACCCACGATGAGCGCTGCCCCCAGCCCGCCAATGTCGATGCCGAGTTCGAGGGCGTTGGTGGCGACCACGGTTTTGACAGAGCCATCGCGAAGTCCCTGCTCGATCTCGCGGCGTTGATGAGGGAGGTAGCCAGAGCGATAGCCGCGGATGGGAGAACTGATATTCGAGGATTCGATATTCGATTTTCGAGTATCGAGTATCGAATTGTTGGTTTGTAAATGGGTTAAAAGAATCTCCACACTACGGCGGGTTCGCGCAAAGACGACCGATTGCACATCGTGAGTCAACAGGTTATTTGCCAAGCGCACGGCTTCAAGAATGCTGCTCTTGCGCAGACCCAATGCAGGGTTCAACACAGGCGGGTTATAAATAATGAAATGACGCTCGCCACGCGAGGAGCCATCGTTATCCACCAGTTCAACGGATTCTTCGATCAACGCTTCGGCGAGATCTTTCGGGTTGCCAATGGTTGCCGAAGCAAGGATGAATTGCGGATTGGCTCCATAGAACTTTGCCACACGCTTGAGTCTGCGAATGACATTGGCAACATGCGAACCAAAGACTCCGCGATAGGTATGAGCTTCGTCGATGACGATGAACTTGAGGTTGGTGAAGAAGTCGCTCCAGTTGGCGTGATGCGGCAGGATGCCCGTATGCAGCATATCGGGGTTGGTCAGAACAATGCGGGCAGTTTTGCGAATGGTGGGACGATGAGGTTGGGGGGTGTCACCGTCATAAATTGCAGTTGAAATGTTAAAACGTTCAAACGTTTCCACGTTCAAACCATTCAATGTGGATAATTGGTCTTGCGCTAATGCCTTTGTAGGAAAAAGATAAAGCGCTCGCGCTTGCGAGTCTTCGACCATTTTTGCGAGGACGGGCAGGTTGTAGGCGAGGGTTTTTCCGCTGGCGGTGCCGGTGGAGAGAATCACATTACGGCGGGCTTGGGTGTGGGTCCACGCTGTGAGCTGGTGGGAGTAAAGTAGGGAAATGCCACGGGACGTTAAGGCGGCTCGAAGCGAAGCAGGCAGATCGGTTGGAAAAGGATGCGTTTGTGCGGCGCGGGGAGGTATCGTTTGCCAGGCAAAAAGATTCGGCGCGGTTTCTTCATCCTGTTTCCAAAAATCCAAAAGGGCAGATAACATAAGAGCTTAATCCGCAGGGGAGGTGTGTTTGTTGTGAAGGGTGCGAAACGCCCATGCCCCTACGCCCAGAGGAAACCAGAAGGTGACTGCACGATAAAGCAGGGTGATGACCACTGCCTGACTCCAATTCACGTTCAACGAGCTCAACGCCACAGGCATGATGCCTTCAACAATACCAATGCCCGATGGTGTTGGTGAGACGATGAGGAAGAGGTAGGCAATCGAAAAGCCCGCAATAATGGTACCCGCTGAAAATGGAACTTCGAATGATAAAAAAGAACATATGAGTATCAGCATCAACAAGCCTTTATCAAAGATACCCCACATTACCGGACGAACCAGACTGGACGGCGTTTCGGTTAACCCTGAAAAGCCGTCTGCGATCTCGTGTGCAAATTCATGGGCGCGGTCTTCACTTAGGTAATTTTCTTTTCGAAAGCGTCGAACAACCCAGTTGATGGCTTGCACGAATTTTGCAAGGATATTTCCCAATCGTTCTGCAGAACGATAGCCAATATATAAAACCGTTGCAAAGACTGCCGCTGTTGTAAATAAGACCAACGACGCAGAGATCTCGCTGGCGTCTAAATCGTTACGCCGAACAAGGATGATCAAACCCAGTGAAAGGATAAACAAAAATGCAGCCAGGTCGAGCAGGAGGAACAAGGCGCCTGCAACAGTCGCTTTGCCTGCAGGGTGCCCACGTCGTTTCGCTTCGGTGGCGAAAAGCGCGACTCCACCCGCCCCGGCAGTGGGTGCCACCACATTGATAAAGTTTGCCGCTGTGGCAATGCGACTCAATGTGATTACATCCTCATGGATGCCAAGCAGGTGAAATATAGACTGATACATGCGTCCGCTTGAGATGAACCAAATGATTTGGATCATCAGCGCCAGCAGAAAAAAACCAAGGTGAGCTTTTTGCAGGGTTTGGAGAATGGTTTCAATTTCGCCGAAGCTAAAGACGACAACGACCATGCCAAGAAAAAGAATCAGGAAGACGAAGAATTTTTTCATTGAGATCTATTAAAGAATTGTAACAAAACATTCATAATTTCTTAAAAGCTCCATTTGATCATTCAACGAATAAAAGCATTCAGTGACATCAAACAAAAAAGCCTGAGGACTTCAGGCTTTTTATCTTTACTGAATATCGGCTATGGTTGTCTTTTCCAATTTATTCGAGACGTAATCTCGAATATCTTTGAAAACCTTCGTAAGCTTCTTCTCTTTCTCAATTGGCGTGGTCTCGTAAAAGTTTTCGCTGACCGACTCTGTAGGAGCAAGAGCGCCATCGAACAAACGAATCACATCGGCAAGCGGAATTTGGTTCGGTTGTTTGGCAAGCTGGTAGCCGCCTTTTTGTCCCTTGGCACTGCGGAGAAAGTGTGCGCGTTTCAGCGCCAACATCAACTGCTCTAAAAATTTCGGTGGGATGCTCTGTGCTGTAGCAATGGTGTCAATAGAAATAAAGCCTTCTTCTTGATTGCGGGCAAGGTAGACAAGGGCAAGCAAGGCGTATTCACTGCGGGTGGTTAGTTTCATTTCATTTCATCTTCTTTCGGTTCGATTTCGCCGATTAGTATAGTGGAAAAGAGAGCACTGTCAAGCAGGTCACTTTTACCTGAAACTGAGACGGGAATCTTCTTGACAAAATTCAGTGGCTGAATTATGATTTCGATTAACAAATCCTATTGGATTACTAGGAATTCATAAATAAGTGAGTTTGGACTGAAACCTGGGTCAGAAACGGACTTTTTATTTATTCTTAAATCCTACTAAATCAATAGGGAATATGTATAAAACAACAGTAATAGGAAAAACAATATGCGAAAACAAACTTTAACATGGCTGTCGCTTTTCCTCGTTATGGCAGTCACCCTCTCGGCATGTGGCACGGCTGGAAGCGCTGAACCCGCCCCGGCTGAGTCAGAAGCGGGCGCTTCATCCGATTTGAGCGGCACGTTATCCATATCCGGCGCGTTTGCCCTCTACCCGATGATGACCATCTGGGCTGAAGAGTTCACCAAGATCCACCCGAATGTGCAGTTCGATGTGCAAGGCGGCGGCGCAGGCAAAGGCATGACGGATACGATTGCTGGCGCAGTGGATATTGGCATGATCTCGCGCAACATTAAGGAAGAAGAAACCGC
>JBDKJK010000022.1:0-5676 GCA_039796675.1 Chloroflexota bacterium | reverse complement strand
ATGGCAGAGTCACTGGGCTCCGCATGGACGTGATCATGTTCTTCACCCTCCAAGATGGGGCGCAAGAGATCGTTTGCATCCTTTTGGAAGGAGAAAATAATTCCCACCGTACTGGCAATTACTAGGCTGATGCCAAATCGCCAAAAAAGCATCTCTCCCCAGCCGAATGCAGAAGCCGTGCTGAGGATCACGATCGGATTCAACACCGGCGCCGCCAGCAAAAAGGATATCCCAGCAGAAAGCGGCAGTCCCTTTTTGAAGAGTCTGCGTGTGAGTGGAACGACTCCGCACTCACAGACCGGGAAGACCATGCCCATAAAAGCGCCGCTGATTGCCGCGGTTGCTGGTCGTTTTGAGACCCAGCGGCTCATCTGGTCGCGATCTATAAATACCTCTACGAGACCTGAGGCGAAGGTTCCGAGAAGCAGATAGGGCACCGCCTCTACAAAGATGCCGAGGAAGACGGTTGCAAAGACATTGAGCCGGTCCCATACCCAGGGAATGACTCCACTTGGTAACAGGCTGGATGCAACGGCAACCAGGACAGCAAGGAGGATAAGTAAGATGCTATTCTTTGAAAGACGAGTTGATGTTGTTGTTTGCACATGATGATTATAACTACTCACAACCATCTGTGGATAGTATCTTCATTAACAGTGTTGAATAGAGCTTGTGATGTTGAACCCGGCTTGGACAAGAATGAGGCGGAGATTTACAATTGTTCATCGTCGATCATTCTCTACAGTCCATCGTGAAATGAAAAAAACTATTTCCACAAAAGTTACTTCTGCAAACATCGCTCAAATTTTGGGCTTGCTTGCTGAAACGCCTGGCATGTTGGAGGTGTTGGGCAGGTCTGTGCCTGTTAAGAAATGGAAACACCCTCTGGGTGAAGGTGAGCGTTCGTTGACGGAGACGCTGGCGCACTTGGTAAATAGCGAGGCACGGACTTCGGAGTCGATCTATCTGGCTTTGTTAATGGATGAGCCGCTGATAGTGACCATTCACTCAGAGCGGGATTGGGGGCGGTTATTGCAGTATGATTTGTCTGATTTCGATGAACTGCTGCTATATTTTAAATTTCGCCGCAAGGTGATGCTGCGAGTATTGTCAGATTTAAGTGAGGCGCAGTGGTTCCGTGCAATCTGTGAAGAAGGAAAACAGCGCAAGGAAACCGTCTATTGGCGAGCCCGGTCTCTTGCGCTGCATGAGGTTGAACATGTGGGAGAGCTGAAAGAGAAGATCAGCGCCGCCGCATTATGATCGAATAAACTGCCAGCCCGAGCGTGAAAATCACAGTAGCCCAGGCGGCATTTGCCACGAGCGGAACATCCGCTTGGTTGAGCGCGATTCCAGCGAAAGACCAAGCCAACACGAAGGCGTAACCGCTGTCCCTGCGTGTGACCGTCATAAGAAGACCAAGCACACTCGCGATGGCGATCATGATGACTGCCCATGCCTGCGGCGCAATGCCGAATCCATTCCAATTGACGAGATACAACCAATCTGAAACATTTGCAACGGTTGCGACAGTGATCCAGCCGAGGTAGACGCTGAAGGGAATATCCACGCTCCATGTTTCGGCAGCGTGGACGGGGGTACGCCCAACATTGAGTTTGAGATAACTTGCAATGAGCAATCCAAGCAAAGTGAGCATCACCAATACGCTGAGACCAAACCAGTTGTAATGCCAGCATAACAACCATGCTGCATTGAAGATGCCGCTGATGGCGAAGAGATAGCCCAGCTTGCGTAGACGTGGGTTTTCTTTTTGCGTTGGTTGGAACTGATAGATGGTGAAGGCGATCCACCCGATGTAGATGATGCCCCAGATGGCAAAGACGTATCCGGCAGGGACGAAGTAAACAAGGAAGCGGTCTGAGATTTCGCCGGTGTTCTGCCCATTGAGTGGCAGTGTACTAGCAAGAATGTTGATTGTGAGCGCGATAACGACCGAAAGTGCATTTGTAATTTGACGTAGTGAGTCTTTCGACATGATTCTCTCCAAAGTTGATTTGTAACGATGGATAGGACTATGCCACAGCTTCTTACTGTCAAAAACTCTCATGTAAAAGAAAAACACGCTTATTCGCGTGTTTTATGCAATCGCTTGTGCGCTTTCTAACTCGGCAACAAACTCTTTTGCCGAAGCGAAGCGTTCATGCAGATTTTTTGCCATGGCTTTTTGCACGGCGCGGGCAGCTGGGCGCGGTAAGTCGCTGACGAGTTCGCGCGCATCGGGTGGTGGCGCATTGAGATGAGCGAGTAAGATCGCGCCGGTATCGGGTCGTTCAAATGGCAAATGCCCGGTTAACATTTGGTAGGTCATTACACCGAGTGCGTAAATATCTGCACGTCCATCCACATCTGCTGCGGCTTGAATTTGTTCTGGTGCCATATAGTCAAACGTGCCGAGCATGCCAGCCGTGTTGGTGATGCGGGTGTGGGCATCTAACATTTTGGCGATGCCGAAATCGGTGAGCACCGAGCGTGAAGGGATGGTGGACGAATCAAGCATGACATTCGACGGTTTGATATCGCGATGGATCAATCCGTTTTGGTGGGCATAATCCAGCGCATCAGCGATTCCGCGCAGTAAATTCACCGTGCTGGATAAAGGAATGCGCTTCTCTTGCCGGATGAGATGGTTCAGGTCTGGGCCCGAAAGCATTTCCATCACAATGTAATACATCCCGCGCTCTTCGCCAAAATCCATCACGCGTACAATATTTGGATGTTCAAGTTTGTTGACGATCTGCGCTTCACGCATGAATCGCTTCTGGAATTGTTCATCACCAGCCAGTGCGGCTCGCAGGATCTTAACCGCCACGGTTCCGCGACCGGTTGAATTGGTTGCGCGATACACCTCTGCCATGCCGCCGTGACCGATCAACTGAAGATTGCGATAAGAAGACAGAGTGATGCCGCTATCAGCATTGGTATTTGCCTCGGCGCGAAGTTCAAGCGGGGTCTTCTGATAGTCGATTTGGATGTGATAGAAGAAGCGGTCTACAAAGCGTTGCAGCTTTTTTCGCAAGGGCTGAAAGCCTGCGCCTGCTGCGACAGAAAAGATCACAGCGACGAAAAAGAACTGGTCACTGGAATGCATGCTGCGGAAGATGGTTGAGCCGAAGACAAAGACCAAGCCGAAGGTGAGTCCCAGCCCGATGGTGAGAATTCCATACACCAGCGAACGGTTGATGATCATGTCGATATCAAAAAGCCGCGTTTGCACAATGGAAATGGCAACGAAAAGCGGCAGCATTAGGAACATAAAAATGCCAGCCAGCCGTGAAATGGCTTGAAAGCTGGCCGCTGCGACCTCAGAAGTTGTAAGCACAGGGAAGAAGTACGATAGCACTTGAAAGATGACGAACCACAGAAAAGGTCCCAGTGTGCCAATGAAGATCCAGCGGATCTGTTGTTTTTGTGCCAGTGTGGACGAGCGATAGTAACGATAAATTCCACTGCCCAGCCCTATGCTATACCAGGAGACCGTGATCAGGAAATAATATCCATTTTTATTCATCTTGTCCCAATAAAAAGGTGCTTCGGGAAAGAGATAAATTCCAAACATGGTAAGAATCAAAAATGGAACCAGGAACTTCATCCACTTGGGGGCGAACTTTCCATTGGGGAAGAGCATCGAGAAAAGGACGATGCTGATATCGCCCATCATCAAAATAAGCCCGCCTTGCGTTTGATACCCGGGCGTCACTGCAATGTTGTTGGCAAGGTTGGTAATACGAGCACCGAAGACGAGCAGAAACAGGGAGGTGAAGATCGCGAACCAGTCATCTGACCGGTTAATGATTAGCACGACCGCAATGATCGAGAAGCCGAACATTAGTAATAGGTCCACGCCGTAATTGACAATGGTTTGCACAAGAGTGGGGAGCCCAAGCAAAATGCGAGTCATGCTTGCATTTTGAAACATCATGAACTGTGGTGAAAGGACTGCCCCCAAAACCATGACCGTATACAACACGACCAATCCCCAAACCCCAAGCAGCGCCCAACGCAAGGCTGGGTGGTTTTTCAGAGAGGTTTCGTGAGTGATCGGGGTTGTGGACATAAGTTGTTGATCTTCAAAATCATAACTCCAAAATCACTTCACGCTCTTTTTAGTTTTGGAAGGTGGCTAGGATGGAATGACAGTCAACTTACGCTGGAGAAACGGAAAAGTTTCAGTTGGAAGAAGGTCTAAAAATCTTAACGCGAATTACGCAAAAAGGGCGAAAGACACAATAAAAAACTTTCGCGGCGATTCGCTCCATTCGCGCTTTTCGCATTAAGTCTTTAGTTCGTATTACTGGAAAACAAAAATACACCCTTGCGGATGTGTCTTTGCTAGCGGAGAGGGCGGGATTCGAAAGACTTCCCCTCAATGGGCGCGCGCGAACGGACTTAAACAAAAACACACCCGAAATTGGATGTGTTTTTGCTAGCGGAGAGGGCGGGATTCGAACCCGCGACCGGTTTTAAAGCCGGCACTCACTTAGCAGGCGAGCCCATTCAGCCACTCTGGCACCTCCCCAACAATGTACAACTGCTCGTCTGACGCTTGATATTGTAATCGCAAATCAAGAATCGTCAACACGTGCGCTGGGTACAGGGCTGATACCCGAATTGTAAGGCGGAGGGAGTGGGATTCGAACCCACGTTGGCTTTCACCAAACATGTTTTCAAGACATGCGCCTTCAGCCGCTCGGCCATCCCTCCATAGGAATCTGACTTTTGTCAGAGGCGGGAGCGATTTTACCATATCTGATTGTCATGCTGAGCGGCAGCGAAGCATCTCTACGATAGTCTCAGAGACCCTTCGCTATTGCTCACATCGTCCCGATATCCTTCGGGAGGGTGACACAAAGTTTATAATCACCCCCAATGGACACACATCACGATGTCATCATTATTGGCGGGGGAGTTGCCGGACTCACCGCCGCCCTGCACCTTGCCGAGCGCGGACTGAAGCCACTGCTCCTCGAAGCGGATGACCACATTGGCGGGCGCCTCGCAGGTTTACAAGAGACCGAGATCAAAGGCAAAAAATTTCCAGCCGAGCATGGTGTGCATGGCATTTGGTCGTCATATCGCAATCTCAAATCCATGCTGCGGCGGCATGGCATCATCAGCAAACTGCAAGCCGCCAAAGATGAACAATGGATCTACCGTGTAGGGAGTCATATTCGCCGTGCGAACATTGGCAGCGCCATTCGCAACAGCATTATCCCCGCGCCGTTTCATTACATCCAATTATTTTTCTCGCCGCGCTTCTGGGGCATGCTCACCCTGCGCGACATGCTCTCGATCTTCGACGTCTGGTCGGTGTTGGTGATGTCGATTGGCATTGATCCCTTCATGGAGAATCAACCCATGCAAGGTCATACTTTTGGCGGCGCGCTCAAAAAATGGGGACCCGCTCTGCGCTCGCTCTTTTTCGGTCTCACGCGCAACGGTCTCTCCACCGACCCGAGTCAAGTTCCGCTGGCGGGCTTTCTCGGCTTCCTGCGTTTTTACACCGTCATGCGCCGCGATGCGTGGGCGTTCGAGTATCTTCCAAACGGCGGCGGTGAGGTCTGCGAAAAACTATCAGCGAAGATTCAAAGTTTGGGCGGTGAGATTCGTTTCAAGTCGCGGGTGAAGCGCGTAGAGAAAGATAAAGTGTGGACTATG
>JBDKJK010000021.1:0-2621 GCA_039796675.1 Chloroflexota bacterium | reverse complement strand
GACCTCATTCAGCAAGCGCCGCACGTCTCCCCCGAAGCCAGCGCCGAGACGGATAAGGTTGACCTGAAAACCTGCCTTTCCTTGCGTAAAAGTTTTAGACAGCGCAATGAGCAGATCGAGTTGACAGTTAATGACTTGCTGGTTTTGTATCGTGCGATCCATGCTGCTACATATACCCCATCTGAGATGGTTACAAGCGAGATACAGAAATTATCCGAAACCAAGCCAGATGTTTCCGCTTCTTTGCATCAGTTGGTGGAAGAAGGCAGCCGAACCAACCCTGCCATTCTGATTCCTATGGATGCCAGCCTGAAAACCCCACGTGACCGTATCTTTCCGCTTAATGTAGAAGTTCCACTCGCGGAATTGAACCTGCTCTCGATGCACGCCCAAACATTTAAGATGCTGGATGCCTACGAATCATCCACTGGCAGTGACAGGGTAGTGATCTTCGCCAGCTTTATCAAACTTCAGAAGGCTTATCTTTCCACACTTGCTGGTTTTGGCACCTTTCTCGCCCGCGCCAAAGAAATGGCAGCACAAGGAGAGAGCACCGCCGCCGGGGCGATCAAATTACTTGCGCACCTACCAGCGCCGATTCAACGGTTATTGGATAAAATCCCAGAACGCTTTGAGGTGCTAAATCACCTGATCAAAGGTCGTGAAGTGATCTCAAATGTCGGTGCAGTCAGCCCGTCTAGCACCCTGACCCGCTTCATGACCGCCAAAGACGACAATAACCAGAAACAGCTTGCCTGGGGTATCATCACAGATGCCGGGTCTGTTCTGCGCATTCACCTGCGTGACTTCCGCCCGCATGTGCAAACCTTGCTTGCCATTGGGCGTAAAGACCTTGCCACCCTCATCACACAGGATTATCTTAACTCCTACGCCGAAGGCTTCAACCACTACATCCGCGATCTTTTGCGAATTACATCTACAAGTCAGGAACCGATGCCAGAATTGCGCACAACCAAAGGAAAACGCAAACCATGAAAGACCCCATGCTTGGCATGCAACTTGCCAACTTCAAGGTTGAACGCCTGCTTGGTCAGGGGGGCATGGCAATGGTCTATTACGGGCAAGATGTGAAACTGCACCGCCCGGTTGCCATTAAGGTGCTCGACAAACGCTATAAGAATCATCCTTCCTATGCGGGGAGGTTTGTCAACGAAGCGCGTATGATGGCGAAATGGCACCATGAGAATATCATCCAGATCTATTATTCGGATGAAGCTCAGGGCTTTCCGTACTATGTGATGGAATATGTAGATGGTCAAGACCTCAGCGCGGTCATAGACTTGTATCATCAGGAAGGCAAACTGATGCCGATCGCAGATGTGTTGCGCATTGGCAAGGCTGTTGCCAACGCGCTAGATTACGCCCATAAGCACGGGGTTATCCATCGAGACGTTAAACCAAGTAATATTCTGTTATCAAAAGACGGGCGCGTTTTGTTGGGCGATTTTGGCATGGCGCTCGAAGTCCGTGACGGGTCGCAGGGAAATATTTTCGGGACGCCCCACTACATATCGCCCGAGCAAGCCAAACGTTCGGCTGATGCGGTTCCTCAATCCGATATTTATTCGTTGGGAGTCATCCTGTACGAGATTCTGACAGGCGACGTGCCTTTCAACGATCCCACACCGGCTAATGTAGCCTTGCTGCATATCTCTAAAAAACCACCTGCACCTAGCAGTGTGAATGTTGCGATTTCTCCTGCTGTCGAAGCTGTTCTGTTGAAGGCGCTTGAGAAGAATATTCGCGAGCGTTACCAAACCGGAGCAAAGTTGATTGAAGCGTTGGAAGATGCCATCACCTCAGGTGGTACACCGAAAAAGACTCCACTGCCTCCACTGCCTGCAGGCGCGCCGACCATTCAACGCAGCGAATTGTCCATTGATCAGATCTCAAAGCGCCCTGCGCCAAACCCCAAACCAGTGGCGAAAATGCCGGCTACGGTTCGTGCAAACGCGCCAACCAACAAAAGAAAATATTGGTTACTGTTGCTTGTCCTTCTTCTTGCAGGAGTCGGCGGATTCTTCTTCCTCCAAAACAGATTCAACTTCCCAGCCCTCACGCCCGCATTGAGCGAATCAACGCCCACCGCCGCGCTTCTTACTACACCTTTGCCTGTTCAACCAACCGAGACTCAAGCCCCCTCCCCTACCGTTTCTGCCCCAGAACCGACGGCAACTTCCATACCAGTGATTGAATCCGCAACTGCCACGCTTCAACCTCCACCAACGATTGACATCAACATCACACCGACGGTTAAGTATCCAGAAGGCAGTCAATACACTTTGTTCTATAACGAGACGAGCTTCTTCATGCTCAATCGTTCATATAACCGACGCAGCATCTCAGGTTTTTCGTTTCAACGGCTAGACGGTGAAGGCTTACCCGCTGAAGAATTTTTCAAAGCCCATGAATGGGAATTGCCCGACCTTGATTACCTGCCGCGTAACTTCTGCGCGAACATCACCATTTATGGCGACCAAGATCCGCCCTATCTCAATCCTGAAGAATGTCTGTATGGTGTGATCAAGACCATCCAGCCGCGCTTTGACCGCCCAGGCAACGTCCTCTTTTGGACGCCAAAGGAAGACTCAACTCAATTC
>JBDKJK010000020.1:0-5300 GCA_039796675.1 Chloroflexota bacterium | reverse complement strand
GAGCGCTTCAACCTGTTCAGGCGTAAGTTCTAACTCATTTCTTGTTTCTTGTTTCTCAATTCTTTCAAGAGGGTCACGGAAGATTTCGTTTTCAAAGAGGCGAATCAAGCTGCGTTCTTCGAGTTCTTGCAGGTCAGAAATATTGCAGCCAGTTTGGGCATAAACCCACGAAAGGTTGATTGGCTCGGGTTGTTGGATTAAGAATCGAAGAGCCGCTTCGCGCCGCGCCTGAGTCTGCTTCGTGGAACCGAGTGATTCCATCTCCGCCTCTGCTGATTCGGGCGTGACGGCGAGCTGGGCAACGCGAATATTTTTGGGTCTCACTCTGGGCTGGGGCAACACATTCTTTGAGGTGAGCACGCCTTTTTTGACGAGCATATTGGCGGTCTTACGCCAGTCCACTTTTGCGAAGTGCGAGTCGATCTGGCGTCCGCGCAGTGCGCCGCGTTCGTTAAGGAGTTTCAAAAGACGACCATGGACGACGGACGATTGACCATGGTCTATGGTCTGCGGTCTATGGTCTGCGAGTGTGTAAAGAACATCTGCCTGTTGACTCAACCCGGTGGGAATCATCATGCCGATGATGGCGGAGAGTGGATTCAGCGTAGAGTCCGCTAGCCGCATGGCAAGAGCAAGCTGGGGCGGGGTGAGAAGCGGGGCAGGGTCGAGCAGGTCGAGGATCGGTTTGAGATTCGGTATGGAAGAAGACTCGGTCAACTCGACGATGATGCCCTGCACGATCTGATTCCCAAACGGAGCCGTGACGAGACAGCCTGCTTGAAGGTGTGGGGCGAGTTCGGCGGGGACGGAGTAATCGAAGACGCCAGAGATTGCAGGAATATTGACAGCCAAGCGAACAAACATGGCTGCATTATAATGTCTGAAACGGAGGTAACTATGAGTATGTTCATTCTTGTGGCTGGCGGGTTGATGATCTTGATCGGTTTGGGGCTTTTGGCGTTTCTGTTTGTAAAAGCCAACCAGGTTAACCTGACCGAAAAAACGGAAGGTAAGCCGGAATGGATGCATGCCATGCCGCCGGAAGAAACCGTAAATGCCACCCTGGCAGATGGTGAAGGCATCACTTTATATGACCATGATGAAGGTGAGAAAGTAGCTGCGCCATTTGCAGAACAGATCGAGGACATTCTGCGCGCCAAAGCGGAAAATGACCCGTACTTAAAATCACTCAATATTGATTTTGGGACGGCTGCCGATGGCGGCTTGGAGATTTGGGTGAATGGCACCAAGTATGATGGAGTTGCCAGTTTGACTGATGAAAAATTAAAGGAAACCTTGTTGCAAGTAGTGAAGGATTGGAATAGTAGAAAATAAAATAGTAAATAGTGAATAGTTTGACGCGCTGGAGGAAACTCTGGCGCGTTATTGTTTAAGGATGACGGCTGCGCCGTAGCCGACTACGGATTTTATGTCACCAGTCACGTCACCTGAAGTGGCATGTTTGAGGAGTTGAACTTTGTTCGCGCCAAGGGCTTGTGCCGCCCATTCTACTGCGGCAACGGCGGCATGCCCGCAGGCGAAGCCTTTGCCGGTTTGTTCTGCTTCGAAAATAGTTTCGGGTTTGAAAGATTCGAAGCGTTTTAGCATTTCATGGTCGAGAGTTTTTGCAGTGGCTTGGTCGTAGAAATGCGAAAGGTCGGTGGATGCTACTAGGATGGCGTTCTTGTTGCGAAGAACTTGCGCCAAGGCTTTGCTGAGTTGTTTTGCGATGTCTTCTTCCTGTGCGCGGATCATGATCGGCAGAAGTTTGAATTGATGTTGAAAGATACGTTGTATAAAAGGCAGTTCGATCTCTATGGCATGTTCTGGGTCATTGGGGATGGGGGTAATGTGGGTTGGTAAGTGCGATTGAAGTTCCGCCAGCGCTTCCGTGTCGATTTCGATATGTCCAAGCGGTGTGGCATAGGCTTGATGTTTGGAGGTGAGAAGGGGTCTTGGGTCGTATTGATGAAAAGGGGAGAGGATAATGACTAGGTCGGGGGAAAGTCCGCGCAGGGTGGTGAAGGCATGGGCGGCAATTGCGCCCGAATAGCGATGTCCGGCATGTGGGGCGATGACGGCGATGACTTGCCCATGAACTTCAGGACATGTCACATTCGCGAGATATCCGTCGATGCTGGCGGCGAGGGCTTGTATGTCTGCGGGATACCACGTCCCAACAATGGGGGATGGTCGGATGTCGAACGATTTCATAGAATCATTGTAGCATTGATGCAGAAAAGATACATGAGATACTGCATGGGATATGCTAAAATGTAAATAATCAATTATATAAGGAGAGACGCATGAAACCCTATCGCCCATTTTTGATGATCGCAAGCATTATTTTGGTAGTCAGCCTGGCTTGTGGCGCATTTTCTTCCGGAGATCCCGCCGCACAGCCCACTCTGCCTCCTGTGCCAACCCGAGAAGCACAACAGGAACAGCCACAAGAACAACCTCAAGAGCAGCCCCAAGAACAACCATCATCGTCTGGAGAGCCTTTCTTTACTGAGGAATTTGACTCTGATCCCCAGTGGTACTATGAAGTGCTTCAAGATAGTCAGGACTCTGACCCTGAAAGTGTTTCTGTTTCCTTTGAAGACAGCCTGATGATCTTTGAGATTCCCGAGTCTTTCTTGTATGCGTATTACCTTTATAGTGAGTATTCGTATGAGGATGTACGCGTGGAGATCAAAGTGGAGAACCGCGGCGTAAACACCCAACAGGTCAGCCTTGTCTGTCGGTTTGGTGATGATGGATGGTATGAATGGGCAGTTCAAAGCGATGGCTTGTGGTATTTATATTTTGTAAACGACGGCTTTAGACGCTTGACCAATGGTGGTTCAAATGACATTAATCAAGGTAAGGATGTGAATGTCTATGCCATGGAATGTCAGGGCGATGAGATTTCATTCTTCATCAATGGTGAAGAACAACGTGGCAGCCCGTACGTTGATAATGACAATAGCCTCCGTGAAGGTGGGGTTGGTTTTTCGATCTCTGCGCTTCGGGCGATCCCTGTGAAGATCGAAGTGGATTATTTCACCATTTCTGAACCGTAGGCGTTTATTTCAATAAAAAAAGCAACAGACCTTGAAAAAGTCTGTTGCTTTTTTGTTGTACCGTACAGGTTTATACATTAGACTTTATCGGAAATTAAATCGGGACGCTGATTCACGCAGAAAACGCAGATTTTTCTTTCTCGAATCAGCGAAAATCAGCGTTTTTCAGCGTCCAAAAAGGTTCTTTTCTTATTACCGATAAAGTCTATTAGACCTCTTGTATAAGTAAATTGTCAGGCAACCACAAAGACGCAAAAGCACTACGCCACCAAGTTTTCACTTTGAGTCTTCGAGACTTCGTGCCTTTGTGGTAAAAAAAAAGACTTTTGCAAGAGGTCTATTAGCTCAAATTGCTGCCTGTATACTTTGGTGAAATTAGTAAAGATTTAGCCAAGATTTTCCCTTGCGACCTTGCGCCTTTGCGCTAAATTTTTCAGGCACAATCTACGCAAGTAGCAACTTGGGTTATTTAACCTCTTGTAAAAGTCAATCGTAGGTAAGGCGTTGCGTGGCGACGCTTGTAGCCTGACATCCTCTTGGAATTTGATACAGGGCGGGTTGTACGCAGCATGGGCAAGCCCACCCTACAAAAGAAAAAAGCCGGTTCCGGGGTAAACCCAGAACCGGCTTTTTTAGAACTCAGATAATTATGGCACTACATTGAAGGTTTTGAAACCACTGAGGCTTTGCCAAACTCCATCAATTTTTGCCTGCGCGCGCCATTTATAAGCGCCGCTTGGCAACACGGTTGAAGGTGTGGCGGAGCAAACCAACCCGGCACAAGATGTTGAACCGTTGAAGATAACAGTGTAAATTAAAGTGGCACCTTCATATACCTGGATGCGATACACACTTGCCGCAAACACATACTTCCATTGGAAGGTGGGGGTTGTGTCCGTGACGTTTCCGCTTGGAGTCATTAGTTTCGGAGTCACCACCTGGCGGGAGAATAGCAGACGATTTGGTGAACCGGTGACGGGGTCGCCTACCTTGTTAAGAGTAGATGAGTTGATGATGCCATACGTCACTTGGAGGGGGGTTGCATTCGGCTGAACTTCAAGGTAAAGCGCTGCCACACCGGCTACATGCGGCGATGCCATGGAGGTACCGTCAATCGTATTGGTGGCGCTGTTACTGGTATGCCAGGCAGAGGTGATGCTTGAGCCTGGGGCGAAAATATCCAAACAGGAGCCATAGTTTGAGAACCAGGATCGGGTATCTGTGCTATCGGTAGCGCCGACGGTGATCGCTTTTGTGGCACGAGCCGGGGAATTATTACAAGCATTTGAGCTGTCATTACCAGCCGCAACGACCATAACCACGCCTTTATTAACAGCGCCATTGACTGCATTATCAAGGGTGGTGAAGGCAGATCCGCCGAGGCTCATATTTGCCACGGCAGGTTTAATGTGATTATTGGCAACCCAGTCTACACCGGCAATAACACCGGAGTACGACCCACTGCCACCACAGTTAAGTACGCGAATGGCATGCAGGCGTGCCAATTTTGCAACACCATAAGTGGTTCCACCAACGGTGCCAGCCACATGGGTGCCGTGTCCATTGCAGTCATTGCCGGCTTGTCCATCGCCAATGCTATCGAAGTTCTTTACCGCACGACCGCCAAACTCATTATGGGTGGTACGGATGCCCGTATCGATGATGTATACATGCACGTCTACGCCGCGTTCGGTGTAGGCATACGAGTTCGTAGTGGGCAGGTTGCGTTGGTCAATGCGGTCTAAGCCCCAGGTGGCAGGGGTTTGAACAGCCTGGGCGTTAACATCTTCTGCTGCAATATCACCAGCTTCTTGCACCCCTCCCTGTTCTTCAGGAGATAAAGAGATCATGACATCAGGCTCTACATAGGCAACGTTGGGGTCAGAAAGGACAGCATTCAGTGCAGCTTCTGGCAAGTGGGCGCTAAAGCCCTTGATCGCCGATGTGTACATATACTGAACTTGCCCGCCATTTGCCTCAACGGCAGCGCGGATCGAAATATCAGCCTGGGTAGTCACGATATTACGCTTGTAAATAACAATGTATTGATCAGGGATGACTTCATCAGACGCGGGCTGAAGCATGGGCGCCTTTGAAGTGCTTGCTAATGTGGGGCTAACTCCCATATTGCCAAAAGCAAGCATGGCAATCATAAGAAATACAAAAATCTTAAAGGCATGTGTTGCTGGGTGGAGCTTATTTTTCTGCATGTATTCCTCCGTAACTTATCAAGGG
>JBDKJK010000019.1:0-4879 GCA_039796675.1 Chloroflexota bacterium | reverse complement strand
AAAGCGAATTGATGGTCTTAACCTGCCGATTGCGATTATCATGGAAGGCGGCTACGCCAACGAAGCCCTCGGCAACAACACACGAACTTTATTGGAGAACTTTATATGAAAAAAATAGTTTTGATCTTATTTGTTCTTGCCTTTGTACTCTCTGCCTGTGGTGCAAGTATTGAAGCAGAACCCACCTCTGCGCCCGTTGAAACCGCTACACCCGTTGTGGTGTATATCACTGCCACGCCACAACCCTCTCTAACCCCATCAATCACCCCATCCCCTGCCCCAACAGATACGCCCGCGCCAACCATCACACCTACACCTGAGTTCACCTTCCCCACTGTCACAGTCAACAAGCAGGCACATTGCCGCTACGGACCCTCCTCTGCTTATCTTCACGCCGCAGACTTGTACGCCGGGGATGTTGGCAGTGTACGCAGCCGGGCAATGTACAGTCAGTGGCTTTATATCAAATTCGACAAACTCGATTACTTCTGTTGGGTTTCACCTTCGGTAGTTGATGTGGTCGGTGACGTCAGCACCCTTGAAAAATACGAACCCAACTTGCAATCGATCGGCAGCAATCAATATGGTCCGCCGCAAAATGTGCAAGCCAGCCGTCAGGACGATGAAGTGACCATCACTTGGGATCAGATGGAAATGACAGCTGATAAAGACCGCGGATACTTGATCGAAGCTTTTGTCTGTCAGGACGGTGCCTACATCTGGTGGACCTTCTCCTACCCCGATCAGTTCACCACCGAATATACCGTCAAAGACGAAGAAGGTTGTGCCGCACCCTCCTGGGGCAGAATTTACACAGTTGAAAAGCATGGCTTCTCCGACCCAGCCGATATTCCCTGGCCCGCACCGTAAGTAAAATAAAAAAGCTCCCACTGTTCGTGGGAGCTTTTTTGTCAAAAATTTTATCGAAGAATGCCCGCTTTTTTGAAGGCACCTTCCAAAACTTCAATTGTCACTGGTTTAATGATCATTGCTTGCGCGCCGCCGCGCATCACATGTTGGCGGGTCTCAGGCTGGTCATCAGATGTAATAATAATGACGGGAACTTTCATTAAACGCGGCTCGCGGCGAATATACGCCAGCACTTCGGTGCCGTCTACACCGGGCATATTGATATCAAGACAAATAAATTCCGGCACTACGTTCGCAAGTACAGACATCGCAGCCGCCGAACCATACGCGGTTCGGGCAGGCAAATCCAACAGCCCCAGCATTTGTTGAAGCGCATCCGCAGTGTTGCGGTTATCGTCAATGATCAAACCTTCGCTCATTAATCCTCCAAAATTAACGTGCCCATTACAGACACATCATATCCTTTCAGTGTAGAAACAGCTCCCCGAAAACGGGAATCAGCCAACAGGTCGAAGAGAGGCGCGAGCAATCCGTCTTCGGCAACTTGTTTCGGAATCACAAGATCATAACGTTCTTGAAAGAGCGGTATAAAATCCAGATCCAACGCTTGTGCAGCGGCGGCAACACCCAGCCCACAATCTGCACGCCCCGATGCAACTGCTGATGCCACACCGAGGTGAGTATACTCTTCCTGATTATAGCCTGCAATGGACTCTTTGGAAATCGACATCAAATTCAAATGATAATCCAGCAGAACTCGCGTGCCCGCACCGCGTTGCCGGTTGACGAATTGCACGCCTCCGACTCCGCTCGGGCTTGCCAGATCGCCCAAACTTTTTATGCCTTTCGGGTTTCCTTTTTTAACGATCAAACCCTGTTCACGCCCAACCAGCGCCACCACTTTAACGGGAATGCCCGGCATATACTGACGGATGTATGAAATGTTGTAGGTGCCATCATTCGGGTCTAGCAAATGTGACCCGGCGAAATGCGCCTCGCCTCTTTTCAAGGCAATTAACCCGCCCTGCGAACCAACGTTGGCAGAGGCAAGCCGTCGGTTGTGTTCGGCAAGGAACTGCGCGATCAGATCAAGGGTCAGGTCGTGTGAGCCGATGGCAAGAATCGTTTTCTCAATATCTTTGCGAGAGCGATACATGCGTACTTGAACCTGCTCCCCTGCTTCCAGTCCCTGCGTGCCGCTTGGGACGAGAGCCAACCCATCGGCTTGAACGAGCGAAGTGATCACACCTGCCCCACGTGAAAGCGGAGCAGCGAGCGATTTATTGCCCACCTTTCCCACTACCACACGCACAAAATCATCATCGCCAGCAGGCGATACCAACTTACGTGTGAGCGTTGCGGCTTCGGTCGGCAATTCCAATGGCAACCGCCCAAGCCATTTGGCAATGACAGCTTCGACGAAGATATCAACGGTCAACGCCGCAGAGACGGGATAGCCAGGGACACCGATGATGGGAATTACATCATGACGATGGTCGGTCTTCCCCGAATCGATCTGCCCATCACTCGCCGAGATTGCGTCACCGCGAAGAGCAAGTGCGCTCCTCGCAATGACGCCCAAGATTACAGGGTGCCCCGGGCGGACAGCCACCCCATGCACAAGCAAGGTGCCGAGTTTCTCAACCACTTTCGATGAAAAATCTTCTGCACCAGCCGATGAACCGGCATTAAGCAAAACAAGGTCATGCGTTTGTGCTGCCTCACCCACACGCTCACAAATTAGGTCAAAATCATCTTTGGTAATGGAATAGCGTGTTGGCTCGCCTCCCATTTGCTTGATCTGTGCGGCAATGACTAGTGAGTTATATTCGAGAATATCGCCAGATTTGAGCTTCGACCCAATGGGAACAAGTTCCGTCCCTGTAGGCAGAATTGCCACTTTCGGCTTACGCGAGACCTTAATTGTTTGATGACCCGAAGCCGCGATCGCGCCCAAGTCAACCGGGCGAAGAATATGCCCAGCCGGTAATACTAACTGTGTCGCGACGATATCCTCACCCAACGGGCGGACGTGTGCCCAAGGAGCAACCGATGCACGAATGCGAATAGACTTGGGTTTGCGGATCTCGGCGGTTATCTGATCGTTCTCATCCAACGACTCAACATTTTCAATTGGGATCACCGCATTTGCCCACTCTGGCAATGGATCACCTGTATCAACATACTGCGCTTCAGGTCCGGTATAGAGCCTGAGGGGCGAAGAAGGCATCGCCCCAATCGTCGCCACCGCACGAACGGCAAAACCATCCATAGCAGAGGCGTGATAATGTGGCGAAGAAATTTCTGCCCAAATCGGCTCAGTGGTAACACGCCCCAGCGCATTTTCATCCAACGGAATTTCTTCCACACCGAGAACACGCCACAGATCAGCCTCCTGCATGGCTTGGCGTAAGCGTTCTTGTGCTTGAGAGAGAGGAATATCGTGAAGGTAAACTGACATTCGATTTTAGATTTGTGATTGAAAATTTAGGATGCTCGATATTGGATATTCGAATATCGAGTATCCAATATCATTTTACGAAATTCCATCCATCGCCGCGCCAAGGCGTTTGATAATCTCATCCACTTCATCTTCTGTGATGGAAAGCGGAGGTGAGAACGCCAACGTATTCGCCAGCGGGCGAGAGCGCAACCCATGGGCTTCGGCAGCTTTGAAGATCTTCATCGTGGTGGCGGGGTCGGCAACTTTGGTATTTTTATCTGAGACAATTTCTACACCACAGACCAAGCCAAGTCCGCGCACATCGCCGACAAAAGAAAATTCTTCCAACTTCTTCAAACCTTCGAGCAAGCGTTTGCCTAATTCACGGGCGCGTTTGGGAAAATCTTCACTCTCCATGATTTCAAGGTTCTTCAAACCAACCGCACACGCCATAGCATGACCCGAATAAGTATAGCCATGCATATACGCTTCGGTATCGGCAGCCGATTCCATCATCTCGCGAATTTCATCTGAGATCTGAATGCCGCCAAGTTGTGCGTATCCGCTGGTGATAGCTTTGGCAAAAGAGAGAATATCGGGCTTCACATTCCAATGCTTAAGCGCAAACCATTCTCCCGTGCGACCAAACCCTGTAATAACTTCATCTGCAATAAAGAGGACTTCGTATTTGTCACAAATTTTTCGAATGAGCGGGAAATAATCGTCAGGTGGAACAATCACGCCGCCGACGCCCATCACAGGTTCGGCGATGAAGGCGGCGACAGTATCGGCTCCTTCCCGTAGAATGGCTTCTTCCAGTTCCCGAGCCGCAGCCTGCCCGACAGTTTCGCCAGCCTTCATTTGCCCGTCATAGCGATACGAATTCGGCGCCGGGATATGTACAAACCCCTCCGGCGCGGGACCGAACATAGTGTGATACTTTTCGAGCCCAGTCGCAAAGGTAGTGGAAAGGGTCACACCATGATAAGCACCTTTGCGGGCGATCACTTTGTACTTGCCTGGTTTGCCTTTGCGCTTCCAATAATAGCGCGCAGTTTTGAATGCCGAGTCATTCGCTTCTGAACCGCCGGAGGTAAATAAAGTTGTATTCAAGCCTTCATACGCAAAGCCAGCAAGCTTATCCGCCAATTGAATAGACGGCAAATTCGTCATACCAGAAAAATTAGACGTGAATGCCAAATCTTTCATTTGGTCATAAGCAACTTTGGCAAGTTCCTCTCGCCCATAGCCAACATTGACATTCCAAAGACCCGCCATGCCATCGAGAATTTTGCGACCATCTGCAAGGTGCAGCCAAATACCCTCACCTTTTTCGATTACCATTGGGTTGGCATGCGTCTTGGGATGATACGTGGGATGTAATTGCTTTTTATCTTTTTCGATCCAGGTTTGGGTTTGGTCATTCATGGAGTCTCTCCTGATGCAATATTCATTTCGTTCGTCTTCTTTTTATTGATCCCACTCAGCAACAGTCAGAAATTCGGCATCTATCAATACGGTTAATCTACTACTGTTTCGTACATATCTAGAACCTATCTCAAAAAC
>JBDKJK010000018.1:0-5789 GCA_039796675.1 Chloroflexota bacterium | reverse complement strand
TTCCCCTCATTCTCGAAACGCGGCGCAATCACGCGCTTGAGCACGCCACCATCCATCTGCTCGCGCACAAGCACCCCGGCAAACGCATGGCGGGGCATTCCAACCCCACCGGCTTTTTTCTGCTCGGCGACCTAACCACGCAACAGATCTGGGAAGCAGCCACAGAAGCCCATACACGACTCAACTCCGGCGAAAGCGGACTCGCCGTCCACCCGGGTTGTGGAACCAACATGGTGACCACCACGCTTCTTGCCGGAACCTTCGCCTGGTTCCCGCTTCGAGGGACCAAGTCTACGCTGTGGCGTTTAGCACTCGTCCCGTTTGCATTGCTGTTTGCCCTTGCCGGTTACCAACTCAGCAAACCGCTTGGACCGTGGCTTCAGAAATACATCACCACCGAAGCGAATTTGGGCAACCTGCAAATTGTGGATATTGTCCCCGTGCGTAAAGGCGTTCATCGCGTGATCACGAAATAACACCGAACGCCATTCATCATTTTGCATTCTAAATTCTGCATTCCAAATGCCCACCATCTTCCTCCTCTACGGCAACGACGAATTTGCCATCACGCGCAAGCTCAAAGACTTCGAGTCTGATTTCACCGATCCCACCACGGCAGACATGAACACGACTCGTCTTGAAGCGCGGACGATGACCGAGAATGACCTCAACAATGCAGTTAATGCCATGCCGTTCCTTGCGCCGAAGCGATTGGTTTTCATTGCATATCCCTCTTCTAAATTTACCAAGCCCGATGCGCGCAAAAAATTTCAGGAATTTTTAGAGAAAGCACCAGATACATCAAAAGTTGTTTTGTTTGACATGGTGGAAAAACCTAAAGATGCCGAGAAGCATTGGCTGGTGAAATGGGCAGAGAAGAACAAGCCGCAAACCCGCTCGCAGGCGTTCTTCCTGCCGCAACAACGCGACATGCCCGGTTGGATCATCAACGAAGCCAAGAATCAGGGCGGGCAGATCGAACCCGCCGCTGCGGCACGTCTCGCTGAAATGTCGGGTGTAGATACCCGTCAGGCGGGGATGGAACTCTCTAAACTGTTGGCATATGTCAACTGGGAGCGACCCGTTCGCGGGTCTGATGTGGAGGCGGTTTGTATCGTCACATCTCAACAAAGCGTGTTCGATTTCGTCGATGCGTTATCACAGGGCAATGCTAAAGTCGCACAAAAGTTATTGCATCGTTTGCTTGAGAACGAAGACCCGTTCTCGTTGTGGGGTATGGTCGTGCGTCAGTTCCGGTTGTTGCTGCAAGCGCGAGAAATTCTTGATGCACGCGGAAACAAAGACGATGTAGCGCGAGCGTTGGCAGTGCATCCTTTTGTGGCAGAGAAAACTACCGGGCAAGCTGGGCGTTTTTCGATGGAAGCATTGGAGGGAATTTACCATCGCTTGCTGCGTATTGATGAGCAGATAAAAACAAGCCAGATCACGCTGGACCTGGCTCTGGATACGTTGGTTGTTGAACTGGCTCGTTAGGCTTTTTTCCAATCCCCTTCTTCTGGATAAATTGCAGTAAACTCATGCCCCTCGCCTTTACGGGCTTGTGTAGCAAGATACACATCCTTCCATTTTAGGAAGTGCTCGGTTTGCAAATGTGCATCCCGCGCCGCCATATCAACATAGACTTCGAATAAGCTGAAGTGTGCTGGGTCTGCTGCATCTTGAAAGAATTCAAAACGCAACACGCCGGGTTCCAGGCGGGTCTTCTGCGCATTCTCTAATGTTACCGCTTTGTAGGCTTCTATGCCTTCTGGTTTTATGTAATGATGGACTTGAAAGATATACAAGGTTTGCCTCCGTTTTGTAACTGTACTTGAAAGAAAGGCATCCAAATTATGCAGATTCATAACAAAGCCAGATCACGATGAAGCAGGCAGCCCGCTCATAGCAATAACGATTAATAACAAACAGTAGGGTGCAAAACATAAAAAGTTTATTGCCAGCCCGGCAATTGCCAACCCTCGTTTGGCTTCTTTTTTTGCAAGCCCAAGTATTCCCAATACAGTTCCAGAAAAGGTAAGTAGCATGGTGACAAATGCCATGCCAAATCCGCCGCCAAGCACAACGGTGTAGCCAGCCGTCTCTGCATCCATACCAAAGTTCAAGCCGCCTTCTGTCATAGAGGCGAAAATGATAAAGTAGATACACCATAACACAACCACTAGAACGGCAAGAATAACTGAGATGGTGCCGAATCGGGTTGTTTTTTCAGTTTTCATTGTGATCTCCTAATAAAGCGGGTTGTGTTTTCAAGGGTTGAGCGCATTTGCAACTGAGCGTATGACAATGCTGTCTCCAAAATAATTCTCGTGTGAATATGGGTTCCACGATTTTAACAAAAGATCCGAAACCTTTTCATTCGCATTGATCTGTATATCTTTTACCAACTTGCGATACTCCGAACTTAATGGCTCAAGAGGCCAGCCAAGAATATCATCTTTGTCGTACAGGTTCAACCACTTAAACATAGGGTTGGGTTTGCCAAACGGTTTAATATCTTTATAGCCCGCTACAAAGACTGGAATATTACACCCAATGGTCACTAGATGCCTCAGGCTGCTCAATTGTAAAAAACGGGCTTCTGTTTTGTTTATGTCAGTAGGCAGTGACTGTGCCCAGACCCCAGCACTTGGTGAAGGCTGTTGAGCATCCCAAATATAATTCGAGATCACATGACAACCAAGTGAATACGCCAGAATCACCACCGGCACACTACGCTGCCCACATTTTTTATACACCTTGTTCAGCGCCTTGAAAATGCGTCCCTGCGTCTGTTGGTAGGCACTGTTCGATTCCTCTTTGCGATAATCAAGGCTGGCAGCATCTGAAAAATTATATAGAAGAAAGCGCCGCAAACCCTGCCAATTAAGGCGTGGTTTCATGCGGTGATAGATCTTTGCCTGGTTGGCTTGTAAGATATCCTGATAATAAATCGACTCGAACGCCACATTCTGCCAAGTATCTTCCCCTACATGATTTTTGAGCCGTTCAAGAAACAACTCGTGGTAATTCTTTTGCGTTTCTCCCATTCCATGAATGGTGAGCAGTGCAATAGATTTCGTGTTTCGAGCCATATTTACCTCCAGCGGAACATGCAATATTAAAAAAGCGAAGGTTGCTGCGGAGTATCCGCTTCATCCTTTCCGCTCCAGCCGAACTTTTTCAAGTCCACACGATCTTTCGCATCGAACTCCACCCCTTCCTGTTCCAACAACGGACGTTGTCTCTCTGCGCCGGGTCGTTCACTGATCTTGCCTTGTGAGTTGATGACTCTTTGCCATGGCACATCGTCGGGGCAGTTCGCCATCGCACCACCCACCCAACGTGGAGCAAACGCAGCATACGCTTCAAGTTCCACACCATGTGGTGGCGGAAGCATTTTTGCGATCTGTCCATAGGTAGCAACCTTACCGCGTGGAATCATACGCGCAATCGCCCAGACTTGTTCGTAATACGCTTGTTGATTTGGGGGAGAAGAGAAAGAGGGCATGGGAGTTCCTTTCTTTTGACGATGGACGATAGACCATTAACCATATTCTATCGTCCATCGTCCGTGGTTTATTGTCTACATCACTTTCCATTCCAACCGTATTTGCGCATGTCGATTCGTCCACGGTCATGGAAAACGACGCCTTCATCTTCCAGCATCAATTTATGACGCTTCGCCTCCAACCCGTCCCGTTCTGTGATCTGCCCCTTTGAGTTGACCACACGCTGCCACGGAATCTCATTCGGGCTGGCGGCAATGGCATTGCTGACCCACAATGCGCCAAACTCGGCGAAGGTGCCTTCATTCACACCGGCAGGCGGGCGCAGCATCTTGGCGATCTGCCCATACGAAGCGACTTTTCCGCGTGGAATGCGGGCGACAATATTCCATACTTGGGCGTAAAAGGCTTGCGGGTCTGGGAGGGTGGGGAGTTCGGGCATGGGGTTCCTTATTGGTTACAGGTTGAAAGTTGCAGGTTGAAGGTTACTAACGTTTGGCTAGATATTTATAGAAGAAAGCCTGTCGTACATTGGCAATGAAATTTTGTGAGAGTTCATCGGTCATGAATTGAAGTGTGGGCAAGGCATCGGCGGTGAGAGAGCCGGGATGTTCTTCTTCCGGTTTACCGGGCTGAGCAAGTTTGGTGATAGGGTCGGTGGAAAAGTCGCAGCCACAATCTTGTGAGATGAAATAATAATCGAAAGTGCGGTAGAGCGAGCGGTTGATTTCGTAGATGGGAGTGAGGGCACCAAGGATAAGTAATGCGTAAAGTGTAATGCGTAAAGTGCGGGCGCTAAGCTGATTGAAAATGGTTTCGCTCGTCATCAGCATAAGATAAAAAAGCGGGGCGATGGAGGCGCGCATGACGAAGTCACGGTCACTGCCGAGTTGGATGAAGGGGATGATGGCGAGGAGAACGCCAGTGACGATCCAACGCGGGTCTTTGTATTTGGATGGCGCGAGGATGAACCAGAGAAAGCCACCTTCGAGTAGGAAGAAGGGGAGGAATTTGGTGAATGGGATGGACTGGAATCCGCGAGATTGGGCGGCGGTGTTGGAGGCGAAGAAGAATGAGGAAAGAAGAAAGATGATTAAGGCAGAGAGGATGGTGGTAAGGTTGAGGTGTTTGAAGGGAGATTTGAAGTCGGTTTGTTTGACGAGTTCGATGAGGATATAGGGAAGAAGTCCCAGCGAGGCGAGGGGAGCGAAGAAAAAGCAGAGTGACCAGAGGAGGATCATTTCGTCATTGCGAGGGCGCTCTTGTTTTTCGCCCGAAGCAATCTTCGTATTCGATGGAGATTGCTTCGTCGGGAAGTTCACCCTCCTCGCAATGACGGAAATAATTAACCAAGCAGGAATCGCTTGATTGAAGACCCAAAACAACTGAGTAGTGAAAGATGAATATTGCAAATTCCCTGCCCAGATTTCGAGATGGGTAATGGGTGGGAAGAGGGTCGGATAATTCTGCGGGAAAAAGAGAGTGCCGAGGATGTCGAGTCCGCTGAAGAGGATGAGGAGGGTGGTGGCTTTGAGGTTGGAGGTTTTTAGGAAGTTACCGAGATGATGAGTAACGAGTAATAAGCCGAGAAGAGACCAGATGAATAAAGCAAAGTTCGCGATCTGCCAGTTGGTGATTTTTGCGATTAATGCCGAAGGCAACCAGAAGCCGACGTAGTACACGAGCATCTTGATTGGTCCGCTTTCGGGTTGGGCGTAGTAGACGGGCCAGTTGAAATTCATCAAGTCACGGAAGACGACATTGCGCCAGTTATGGTCCCAGTTTTGGAAGGCGTAGCCGCCGATTCCGGATGTCAGTAACCAGAGAGCAGTAAGCAGTAGCCAGTAAATGGTTGATGGTTGGTAGTTGGTGGTTGATGGTTGGTAATTGGTAAATAGTAATTTGTAGAGGGTGAAGAGGAGAATGAGGGCAAGCGGGATGGCGATGGTGAGACGAACCCAGCCGAAGAGGAAGAGGAGGAAAGGGAGTGTGAGATAGATGTATGAAAGACGTTTCATGCGCAGACCATGGACGATGGACGATTGACCATGTTTTATGGTCTATGGTCGGTGGTCTATCGTCGTTCGTAGATGATGTAATCTTCGCGTTCCATTGTAACGGAATAATTCTCAGTGAGAAATGCGCGCAGTTCGGGAAAGTCTCTGCTGGTGTCTTCGCCGGAGACCCAGGGCTTGTCTATGGCGGTGACTTCGATAATGAAGCGCGGTTTGGATTCTTGCAACTGATTCATAAAATCTGCGCGCAGAGAGTGGATATAGGGAT
>JBDKJK010000017.1:0-5644 GCA_039796675.1 Chloroflexota bacterium | reverse complement strand
TGCTCATGCTCAGCATGACCATCGTCAATGCAGGTAATTATGTCTATAACCTCATCATGGGGCGTTGGCTAGGACCTGCCTTATTTGCAGACCTTTCGCTTATTGTCACCCTGTTATTGATCGTCACCTTTCTCACGGCACCGGTCCAGATTACCGCTGCGCGTTATTCTGCCATTCACACAGCAGATGGAGATATTCAAACCCTCGCCTCAGTTAGACGTTTTATCTGGTTCATTGCCCTCGGGCTTGGTCTTACACTGACAGTTTTCTTCGCCACACTTGCTCCCCTACTGCAAAAATTTTTCCATACGCAATCGTTCCTGTCCTTCATTATCTTTGGGGCCGCCCTGCCATTTGCCATGCTGCAAGCCGTAGAGCGTGGAATGCTTCAGGGCCGCACCAGCTTTAAGATATTGGCGATCAGCTATCAGGTTGAGATGTGGAGCCGTTTACTGATCAGCATTGCCTTGGTTGCACTGGGGCTTTCTGTCGATGGAGCAGTAATTGGCATCAGCCTATCCTTTCTTTTTACTTGGCTGGTGGCGCGCCATGCTGTGCGCGGTTTGGAAACAAATGAAAATATCTCAAAAGAAATGCGCTTTGCCTTGCTTGGTTTTGCAGCACCTGTAGTGATCTCACAACTTGGGCAGATTCTCATCAACAACAGCGATGTCATTCTTGTAAAACGTTTTTTTGCAACTGGCGAAGCAGGGCAATATGCTGCCTTGGCACTGATCGGACGCATTGTATTTTTTGCCACCTGGTCTGTGGTCACTACTATGTTCCCGATCGTGGCACAAAAGCAAAAGATGGGTGAGCCACATGCTCATTTGCTTTGGATCTCTTTGGGGATTGTAGTATGCGTCTCTGCGCCATTAATTTTATTAACCTTGGTCATACCTGAATTCGTAGTGCAGGTTTTATTTGGTGAAAAATATCTCGGCGTGGCGCCATTGGTTTGGCAGTATGCTCTGGCAACATCTCTCTATGCCATGGCAAACGTAGTGATCAATTACCGGCTTTCACTAGGTATGGGAAAAGAAACAGGGTTTGCAATTGCGGCAGGGCTTGCACAAGTAATAGGGATTATATTGTTTCATCGCTCTTTAGAGCAAGTCGTCTTTGTGCAAGTGATTGTTATGACCTGTTTGTTCATTAGCTTATTGTGGAAAAATTTTATTCACAAATATGTGGTTTCATTTTTGAAAGCCAGGTTAAAGTATGCTTGAACTTTTACTCTCTATGACCGCCAATGCCATCTTGGTCTTCGACGAATCGGAGAAGGTACTGCTTGCCAACCCTGCCGCCGTACAAATGTTTGGATATTCTGAATCAGAGTTTAAGAAAAAACGGCTGAGTTCTTTACTGCCCAAACAATCTGTCAAGAAACATGCGCAATTACTAAAGTCCTTTATCATCAGTACAGATACGATACGCAAAATGGGCGAGTATCGCGAGATTGCAGCCAGACGTAAGAACGGCGAAGAATTTCCCGTAGATGCCTCAATCGGGAAAGCAGAACTAGATGGGCAAAGTGTATTGGTGGCTTCGCTTCGAGATATTTCTGCTGAAAAACGTGCCGCAGAAACCATGCGGTCACTAGCGCTTTTGCCAAAAGAAAACCCCAACCCGGTTCTACGCATTGCCGCCCATGGAGAAATTCTATATGCCAATGATAGTGCTATAAATTTTTTGAAATCTATCGGCATCCCCAATGCAGACTTTGCCCATCCTAAATGGAGCAGCCACCTAAGAGAAGTTTTGAAAAGAGGTACCCAGATCACAGAAATCATCCAGCATGGCGAACGTTTTTACTCTTGTGTTTTCGCACCGGTAAGCGAAATGTCATATGTCAATCTTTATGCATCAGATGTGACTGAACGTGAAGCCGAGAAATCACGGCTCGCCTTATCTGATAACATCTTGAATTCGATCGGAAATCTAGTACTGGTAGCAAATAGTAATGCAGACATTATTTACGTCAGCCCGTCGGTGCAAAATATTATTGGCTATACTCCTGAAGAGATTCTTGGTGAGGGCTGGTGGGAGATGGAACGTATCTCTGGTAGCCATGTGGCAGCCGAAAAGGAGTACATCCGTAATGCCGCCTCAGGCAGAACAAAAGTAGATGACAAGCCATATGAACATCGTGTCCGGCATAAAGATGGGTCATGGCGCTGGTTGATGCTGGCAGACACCAAAGGTCCGAATGATATGTTGATCAGCATTGGAACTGATATCACTAATATCAAATATGTAGAAAGTGAATTAGTACGTCAGAATGACTTTGCACAGATGCTCACACTGCAAATGGGGCAAGGGCTCGCAGTAACAAACAAAGATGGGAGATTTACTTTTGTAAATCCATCTTATGCTAATATGCTCGGGTATACACCAGAAGAACTGCTAGGAAAAACTCCCTTTGATGTGACCTTTGAAGAAAACCACGCTACTTTGCAACAGGCACAAGAAACCCGCGCTAGCGGGCATATTCATAGCTATGAAACCCGTCTGCGCAGGAAGAACGGCGAAGAGGTATATGCTCTGATCACCGGCTCGCCGCGCATGGAAAATGGAACCTATGAAGGTACAGTAACGGTCATTACCGATCTGACCGAACGTCTGCAAATGGAAGCCACCCTACGTGAAAACGAAGAGTTCATACGAACACTCTACGAGATCACTTCAATGTCAGAAAGTTTTGAGCTAAAAGTTCGGAAATTGCTTGAATTAGGAACAAAGCGTTTCCATTTACCAGTCGGTATGCTGACAAATATTAAAGGGGATCATTCCATCGTTATTGAAACCATTTCATCAGATGCCTCCATCAAAAATGGAGATGTTTACGAATTGAATAATTTATATTGTAGAGAAACTATTCGCTCGCATACTTCTTTCAGCGTACAGCATGCCAGCCAAAGTCAATGGGAATCACATCCAGGTTACCAAATTCATGCAGTAGAAGCATATTTGGGTGTGGCTGTATTTATTGCCGATCAGGTATATGGAACATTAAGTTTTTCAAGTAAGACCCCCTTGATACAGCCAATTTCAGAGACCAACAAGAATCTCATTCAACTCATGGCGCAATGGATCGGAGAAGAACTTGAACGCCTGCATACCGATCAGCAACTGCGAGCCTATGCAGAACTTCTCCGCAAAACCAATATTGAGCTCTCCGAGGCACGTGACCATGCCCTGGAAACTTCTTACTTGAAAGGCGCTTTCCTTGCCACAATGAGTCACGAGATCCGCACCCCTATGAATGCGATTATGGGCATGAACGAATTATTGTTGGATACTGAACTTAACAAGGAACAACGCGAATTTGCCGAGACCATTGAAACATCTACTCACAATTTATTGACGATCTTAAATGATATTTTGGATTTTTCGAAAATCGAGGCAGGGAAACTGTCCATCATTCCTGCTGTATTCAAACCTGCCACCTTAACAGATGAGATCATTAAGTTATTTATGCCGAAAGCACAGAAAAAAAACATTCTGCTTTCTGTGTCGGTCTCCTCTAATATTCCAACCATGCTAATAGGCGACGGCGGTCGCATCCGTCAGATATTGAGCAACCTTGTCAGTAATGCAATCAAGTTCACACCAGAGGGAGGCATGGTCTTTATTAATCTTTCAGGAACGGAGATTAATGATAAAACTCTAATCACCACATTTACAGTGCAAGATACCGGGCAGGGAATTCCAGAATCAGTAAAGCCCAAACTATTTGAGCCTTTCACCCAGGCAGATGCCTCACATACCCGCAAACACGGCGGGACCGGGCTTGGGCTTGCCATTTCAAAACGGCTGACAGATCTAATGCACGGCGAAATCGGCTTTGAGTCAGTGGAAGGGACAGGGTCTTCATTTTGGTTCACTTTGCCACTCGATACCCACATCTCTGCACAAACACCTATAAATAAAGAGACTGAAGCAAAATGGGTGGATTATTCAAATCGACGCCCGATCTTGATTGTGGAAGATAATCTGGTGAACCGTGACCTGCTCTCAATGCAGTTACAAGAATTTGGGCTGACCAGCCGCCACGCCGTAAACGGCAGAGAAGCTATTGAACTTCTTCAAGTGAATCCTGATGCTTACTCGATGGTCTTGATGGATTTGAAGATGCCCGAAATGGACGGCATGACCGCAGCGCGTATGATCCGCGAACACGAAAAAACAAATCAGAAGCACGCCATTCTGGTGGCGGTGACTGCCAATGCCATGCCAGGCATCAAAGAAGCCTGTTTACAAGCAGGCATGAATGACTTCGTCAACAAACCTGTCTCATTAAAGATGATCGAAAATTTGCTATCAAAATGGCTGAATTGAAAACCCGCAAATGCCGATGTTAAATCAAAAGACTCCCTCGGGTTGGGAGTCTTTTCTTGCATAGATGCTGTCGGGGTGGAGAGATTTGAACTCTCGACCTCACGGACCCGAACCGTGCGCTCTACCGGTCTGAGCCACACCCCGAAAGAACAGCGGGCAGATTATACCATTGGGGTTTATTTTGGCAAGGCAGATTACGGATTTAAGATCACTTCAATGGTGTAAACGTAGATAAGTTTACCGAGTTCAGGGTCGGCAACGATGCCTAATAACGGATTCTCTTGGCGAAACGTCAGCCGCGCCGGAGTGGGTTCGTTCACTTTATAGGGTAGGATGGTCTCAAATGGCTGGGTTTCGATGCCATTGACGGCGAGAATACGCGAGCCGAGCGGCTTGCCTTCAACAGAAAGTAACTCCACAACAAAAGGCTGTTCATTGACCGGCCAAATGCGACCATTCAGAACAACTTCGCCGCCAAAAAATTCTTGCTTTTCCTTGAAGCCGTCCATGGCAATGCGTTCGTAGATAATATTCCCCGGCGGTGTAACCTGAGTAGAGCCCACCGAATACAACAATACTGGCAAGGTATTCAACGCATAAATGCGATCATGGTCATCACGGGTGCTGATGCGAATAAATCCGCTTTCAGATACGGCGCGGATCTCAAACGGAACCTCAAAACGCTGAAAAATCCCCAGCGGATTTTCTGTCAGCTTTTGGATCTGTCGGTAAAGAACACGTCCATCTTCACCGAGCAATTCCACTTGAATGCGTTCGCTTTTGCCTGCCGCAACGATGGCATTCAAAATAAACGGCGAAGACAAGCTGGACATGGGACCCGGCGCAAGAAAGCGGATCTTGGAATAGTCTGTGAAGCCCGCGGCGAGAGTAGGTGTGACGGTTGGAATTTCAGGGGAAGGCAGCGGCGGAAGCGGAGTTTCGGTTGGGAGAGGAGCTGCGGTTGGTGTGAGAGCAGCAGCAGTGGCAAAGGCAGCTTGCCCGGTCAGCGCGACGACGGTCGGAAGGTAGTCTGGTGGGAGCGGCGTGGCGGCAGGAGCGGCTTGGGGCGAGCAGGCAGTGATAAGTCCGAGAAGGGAGGCGAGGGCGAGTTGTTTGAGTCTCATATCCATCAAATAATAAGAGACGCCCTTGATGCAAGGCGTCTCTTGAGTAAAGTCAGATTACAGCCCGTAAATTTCGCTGTATTTCTTCGTCAGGTAACGGACGTAGGCGGCAGAGTCGATTTTTGAGCCGGTGACCTTTTGTACGAGATCCTGCGGATCATATTTGTGACCAAAGGTGT
>JBDKJK010000016.1:0-2688 GCA_039796675.1 Chloroflexota bacterium | reverse complement strand
TCCGTATGTTTCAATATCGATCAGGGTTTCAATACTTTCTTCGTTGCAGCAAATGCCAATGGCGGCAGATTATTCCGTTCAAACCATTCCACGGCATCGGCATCATCAGCAGGTGACATGTTTCCGCCAATCACTTCTGCGCAATACACAATGATGAAATCTGCGCCGCGTTCGTGTTCGCGCCCTGCGATCACATCATAGACCCGCGTCACACGCACAGTCAAACCGGTTTCTTCCAAACATTCGCGTGCAGCCGCCATTGCGGGGTCTTCACTACCATTCACGAAACCAGCGGGCAACGTCCACTCTCCGCGATAAGGTTCATTTACACGCCGCACAAGCAAAACACGGCTGCCCTCTTCTACGAGAACAGCCGCGGCAACCTTCGGGTCTTGAAAATGGATGTAACGGCACTGCGGGCAGACGGGTCGTATCGCGCCAAATTTTTCCTGATACTCCACAACCGTCCCACAGCGCGGACAAAACTTTACGAACGAATGATCTGCCATGCTAACGCCATTTGCGTTTTGCGGTTTGACGCATGATCCACAAAATGACTGTGCCTGCAATGCTGATGAAGAGGAACAGCAGAGTCCAAGTAAAGGGAACAGGCGCTTCTTCCTCTACTGGGGCTTGGTTCACTGTTTCTACAGCTTGATCTTGCGTTGCGGCTTCTGACTCTCCTTCTTTGGTTGCTGGCGTTTCTGCAATGCGTGTTGTCTCTGTCGCCATCGGAGCAGACTCTGCGGTGGCGACTGGTGCAGCATCCATGGGGGCTGCCTCTTCGGTGGCAGCAGGTTCGGCGGCTTGCATGAGGGCTTCTTCAGTGGCGGCTGGAGCTTCTTCCATGGCAGCTTCTTCGCATGGTCCATCGCACCCGCCGCCTCCCATGCCGCCATATGCGGCAGGTGCGGCGGCTCCGCCAAAACCAAAGCTAAAGAAGGGAGTCACTGTGTTGGCTGTGAATGAGCACATGAATAGAATCGTAGCGAACACGGTTGCAAATCGGAATAGCGGATAACTACCCGGCAAGGGTGGCTTGAGCCCTACCATGTTGCGGGTGAGTGTGAAGTTGCGCGGAGCCTTGCGTGCAGGCAGCTTGCGGAGAATGCCCCGGGCGGCACTTAAATCTCGCAGCGCTGATTCAAGCTCAGGGTCCGATTTGAGGCGGGCTTCCATTTGCGCTGCATCCGATGCGCTCAGTTGTCCATCCAGATAAGCGGAGAGGTTTTCAATATCGCGGAAATTTTTCATCTTGCGTTCTCCTCTTCTAAACGAAAGGAGGAGGGTAAAAGTTCCTCGAAGGAACGCAAACATTCGCGCAGCCTTACGCGCGCGCGTGCGAGCCGACTTTTGATAGTGCCTAGTGGAACACGTTCTGCAACAGCGACTTCGGTATAGTCGAGCCCTTGCACATCGGCTAGCACCACCACGGTACGGAATTCGGTGGGCAATGCATTAAGGCAATGTTGAATGGCATGTTCGAGTTCGTCTGCTTCGGCTTTTTGTGCGGGGGTCATGCTTTTATCGGCGAGCCACTTGGGCGAATCCATTTCTTCGCCGTCGCTGGTTTCAGGCTCAAGCGGGGTGGTGGGGCGGCGTTTCTGGCGGCGCAGTTCATCGAGGCAGGCATTCGTGACTGTGCGAAGAATCCACGCTTTGAATGAACCGCCGCGAAAGGATTTGATGCTTTGAAAGGCAGAGATGAAGGCTTCTTGTGCAGCATCTTGTGCCATGTCTTCATCGCCGAGAATACGCACAGCCGTGTTGAAGACGGCGTCCTGATAATGCAGGATGAGCGTGTTGAAGGCGTTCAAGTCGCCTTGTTGTGCAGAGGTGATGAGGGCGGTTTCGTCCATGAAGTTTATTTTACCCCGGCTTTATTTCATGCGTTGTGCAATGAAAATATAAAGCCCGCGCCAGACGAGCATTCCGATCATATTTGTGCCGCCAAGGGCAAGGGCGAAGATGGGCAACCCGGCTGAATTTAACCATGCGGCTCTTAAGATGACTGCAAGGGGTGTTACGAATAGCATGGCAAGCGGAATGCGTATTATATTTTTTGGAGATGTAATTGTTGTTTCATCAAACAGACCCAGCCAGGGAGCAAGCACGAACCAACCGAAAGCCATTGGCACGAAGGATGCCGCCATGCGCGGAAGGAAGGATGCCCCCGCTTCTCCGTGTGTGGCAAAGCCGATGATGGTCAACAAGGCAAGTGTGATGATATCGCCGAGGATGAGGATGGATTTTTTGTTCAAATGGAATTCCTAAAAAGGTGACAGTCACTTTTAAAGTGACTGTCACCTGAATGTAATTATTCTCTTCGTCCCTTCAGCACGATCCGAATCGGTGTTCCTAAAAAGCCATATTCGGCGCGGATCTGATTCTCGAGATAGCGCATATAGGTGAAATGCATCAGCGACGGTTCGTTGACGTAGATCATGAAGGTCGGCGGGTCACTGCGGACTTGGGTGCCATAATACATGCGCAAAGCACGCCCTGCATGAGTGGGGTGTGGATGCGCGTCTTGGGCTTTATGAATAATATCGTTGATCTTGGACGTGGTCAGGCGTGCGAGGCGTTCTTCCTGAACACGTAATGCCAGCGGCATCACCTGGTCTACCCGTTGACCGGTCTTGGCAGAGATATACAGGATCGGGACGTATGAAACGAAATTCAGGTCGT
>JBDKJK010000015.1:0-2500 GCA_039796675.1 Chloroflexota bacterium | reverse complement strand
TTTCAGGCAAAATTAAGACACCCCTTTGGGGTAGGAAATTTGTTGACATCGAAAGCTAGAATCATTTCACGCCTTCGGCATTATATACAAGTTGTCATTAAGGAGATATTTTATGTTTCTTACCAAACACAAAACTACGAACGGATCGCGCTGGGCAGTGGATGGTCACTTTTTGCCGCCGAGCATGAATTTGAGCACATTGCTTGAGATGCACCGCGATGAAATGAATCAGATACTGAAAACTTTTTCGAAGGCAGAATCAGCTACCGGCGGAGAAGAGGCGCCGATCGATCCGCATCAGGAGGTGTGGGCGGCAGGCGTCACCTACTTGCGGAGCCGTGATGCGCGCAAAGAAGAATCCGCTGTGGCGGATATGTATCAGAAAGTATATGAGGCAGAGCGACCGGAGATTTTTTCCAAGTCTTTAGGTTGGCGTGTCTCTGGCAGCGGAGCACCGATTCGCATTCGTAAAGATAGCCAGTGGAATGTGCCTGAGCCTGAGTTGGTGTTGGTGGTCAATCGCTTCAATGAGATCGTAGGCTATTGTGCGGGGAACGATGTATCGTCTCGTGATATTGAAGGCGAGAACCCGTTGTATCTGCCGCAGGCGAAAGTTTATAACGGCTCGTGTGCGCTGGGGCATGGAATTGTGATCTGCGAACCGAGTGACATCAAAGACCTGCCCATACGGTTGGAAATTCAACGTGACCATAAACTCGTGTTCGAGGGTGAAGCGAATACCTCCACTATGAAGCGTACACTGCCAGAGTTGGTTGAATACCTCACGCGCGAATTAGATTTTCCGCAGGGCGTCTTTTTGATGACGGGAACCTGCCTTGTGCCGGACAACTTCACCTTACAGGTTGAGGATGTTGTGGTTGTGCAGGTTGGTGAAGTGAAGATCCAAAACCGAGTAACGAGTTGATCTTTGCCTTCGCGTTCTCTGAACACTGCACACAGGGTTGAATCATGCGGCGACTTCAGAAACTTGTTTTGATACTCTTGCTTTATGGATGTGGGTTGAAGCAAACATTTAACCCGACCGCTGTTCTTGAAAGCGGATGTATTTCGACTGGAACGATCCTGCCATTTGAGGTGCCTGAAACGGCGCGTGGGTATCCGTATACGTACCAAATCTATCTTCCGCCTTGTTTTTCTGCTGATCCTGAATCTCGTTACCCGGTGCTTTATCTTGTGCCGGGGCGTGGGAGTTCTACCAATGCCTGGTTTGCGGCTGGGCTTGGTGATGTGGCGGATGAATTGATATTGAACGAAGAAATTCCGCCATTCATTCTTGTTGCTACCGAAAATATCGATAGTGATGCGATGGCAGAATCCATTTATAACGATCTGCTTCCCTATATTGAAACAAACTACCCGATCGCCAGCGATAGAAAGCATCGCGCTGTGGCAGGTGGCTCACTGGGTGGAGTTGCCGCGTATCGTTTGGCATTTCAACATCCTGAAACATTTTCCAGTGCGGGTATCTTTGGCGCTGGAGCCATCTCAGGCGAGGAGGAGCGCATCCGTGCTTGGTTGGCATCTATGCCTGAGGGGAATCGCGTGCGTGTTTTTATGGACACTGGGGAAGAAGACCCCCTAATGCTTGAGCGTGCATTCGTAATGAGATCTATATTGGATGAAATGGAGATTGAAAATCAACTGCATAGCGGGCAGGGCGGGCATACATATGAATATTGGGTAGAGAGCTTTGAGACTTATCTTAAGTGGCTGGTAAAGGATTGGTGAGGTCAAACGCTTTTTCACGCAAGCAGAGGGAGTTTGGTAAACTAGGCAATCAATTTGTTTATACCGAGGAAACCCAATGAAATACTTATTGATCAAAGGTTCGCTGCATGTGGTGGGATATTCACCCGATGGAGATTCGATGATGTTCAAGGCGACAAACCCCGCATTGTGGGAAGGGCTGGATAAGGAAGACAACGAACTCTTTTTAGAAAAGTTGACCAAGGAGAACGGTGCGGTTCAATTACGTTTGGAAGGCATTGACGCGTTGGAGACGCACTTCACGCCCATGCCGTTGCCGACTCCTCCTGATCTGAAGCCGAAGGAAAAAGAAAAGGACAAGGAAAAGCGACCCGATAAGGGACATTACAAGCAGCCCGATGAAATCGGACGCATCGCCGCCGAGGCATTTATGTGGCTGGTGGGCGTAAAAAAAGCGGAGTGGCGCAAGTTTGGCAAGACCACCTGGGTTTCTAAAGCCCTTGTGGAGCAAAACGGACAGCAGACTTGGTTGGAGGAAAAACAGACCGAGCGGATTCCCGCATACATCGTGACCAGCAATATCGAAAAAAATGGACGCCCGCTCGCCTGGGTCTTTCCTGGCGAACCCGATGACGCGGACGGCTCCGAGTTGACAAAAGAAGCGCTTTCCAACCGATTGGAAAAAAGCGTCAACTATCAACTCCTGCGCTACGGACTGGTCTATCCCTACTTTTTTATGACCTTGGCTGGAAAACTGCGTAATAAATTGATC
>JBDKJK010000014.1:0-8877 GCA_039796675.1 Chloroflexota bacterium | reverse complement strand
ATCCACGCCGAGGGTGTGAAGTTCCATCAGTTCGCGGGCGTAGTTCTCGTTGGGCGTGCCTTTGACGTTGGCTTGATTGTCGAGATAGGTGAGCATGGCAGGCGAATGCGCGGACGCCCATACCAGATCGCGGAAGTTGCCGAGGGCGTGTTTGCGAATCACGTCGCGGTCGTCAACGGTCTTGAGATAGAAGATGGGTTCTTTCTCAATGAAGATGTTGAAGTGGTCGCTCCAGAAATCGACCATCACTTCGTAGAGTTGCCGCTTGCTATAAAGTTGACGAAGAAAAGTGGCTTGACGTAATTCATTGATAGGACGTTCGCGGTCGTAACCATCGAAGAGTTGATTGGTGACGGCTTCGATCTCGTTGGCTGCCATGGTTAAAGTGTTGAAGGTTGAAAGTTGAAGGTCGCAGGTTAGGTCATTGATGATTTCGTAGTCGAGTTGTTCTTCGATATAGTTTGCCAAGCCGATCTCTGCGAAGCGGGCGCGTTCGTCCACTCTTGCACCGAAGGTGATGCGGTTAAGCGCGGTGAAGTCTGCCACGCTGAGCGGACTCCACGGGACTGAGGGCAGGTCACCTGTGAGTCTGCGGACGGCAGGAGCACAAGATGAAAGCGCTGCGCTGGCAGAGAGCAGAGTGGCGAGTTTGAGGAAGTCTCTTCGGGATAAGGTCATGGTAATTAGTGAACCGCTAAGAACGCAAAGGTCGCGAAGAAAAAACTTTTTATCTTGGCGTTCTTAGTGCTCTTCGCGGTTAATTAGATCTGAGTTGGTAGAGGCGCAGAAGAAATTTGTGTCTTCTCACGCGGAGACCAGTTGAGCAGGGCAAAACCTGTGGCACCGAAAGAAATTAAGATGATGGGAATCCACACGAAGAGCCAGCCGATGAGGGGGAAGAAGGCGGCGAGTTCGAGGATGACGGCTCCGCGGATGAATCCGTTGAGCGGAGTCATATTGCTGTATTTGGAGAGTCGCGCGCCGAGATGGGAGGCGATGCCCGCCGAGCCAATGGTGGAGATGGCGAGTGCTGCTCCAAGCAAAATCCAGCCGATGAATTTAGCAGGTCCGAAGGGAAGCGCGAGCAGGATGACGATTGGAATGGTCACAGCAATGACGAGGATGAGTCCCAGCCAGAACGTGCCCCAGGGCGTTTTCTCAACGCGTGAATGAGCGCGTGCAATAAGAGACGGGAACAATAGCCACCATGCTGTGAGCATGGCAGGGAAGGCGATTCCGATAATGAGCAGGATGAAGAAGAAGGCAGAAATGTCAGCCATTGGATATGTCCCTTTCAGGTTTGGTTGATGTAAGGGATACAGGGGTGGGGTGGAGAAAGTTGCAGGGAATTATTTCGTCATTGCGAGGGCGTTCTTGTTTTTTTGCCCGAAGCAATCTCCTAATTGGCTCATGAGATTGCTTCGGACGGAAGAGCACCGTCCTCGCAATGACGTAAAAAAAGACGCGGGGTGAGCGCGTCTTGGATAAAAGAGGAAAGAAGAAATAGATGGCTTTAACTTTTCTGGAAGAAACCTAAAATTGTTGCACCAATTCCAGTGAAGGCAACATAAGGCAATAGCAGGAACCAGCCGACGAAGGGCAATGCACAGGCAATGCACAAGATGACCACACTCCACAGGTTGCGCTTCCATGCGGACAGGTCGGGGAAGAGGCGTTCGGCAAGGTGGTGGACGGTGGCGGTCAGCCCAAGGCTCAGGAGGATGGAGAGAAATGCGAGGATGAGCAAGGCTGGGATGGTGAGAATCCCTTTGACGAAGGAGCCTGTGTTCTCGGCTAGCGAGAGCATGACGAAGGCGATCAAGCCGAAGAAGAAAAAGTTGACCATGCCCAAGCCGAAGGAACGCCCTGGGGTGAGGTTGAGACTGGTTTGGGTCTTTTCAACGCGGTTGGTGAACAATGCGCCGATGACGAGGAAGTAGGCGCTGAGGGTGATGGTCAGCAAGAGGATGATGAGGGTAAGGCGAAGGATGTCGGTCATGAAAGGCTCCTGATTTTTGTAGGGGCGAGGAGACCTCGCCCTATGCGTTTGGGTAATACGTGTAATTGGGCGGGGGGACCCCGCCCCTACGAGCGATTATTTCTTAATAACAATCCGTTTCCAAAGATCCAGAAAATGGAAACAACGGCGAGGGCGATGAAGAGGGTGGAGAGTTCAATCGGGTAGGTTGGGAGATTGGTAAATTGGTAATTGGGTAATTGGTAATTGGATAAGGCGTCGAGCCATGATGTCCATAAAGATTGGATTTCGAAAAGCCAGGTGGTTAAGGATGGCGTTTCGATTTGTGGGATCATGACCGAGAAGAACGGGATGGCGACGATGAGCGCGACCAGCGCGCCAGCGGCTTGCAGAGTCGCTGTCAGCGTGAGCCAGCGTGGGAGTTGTGGAGCCAGGCTTGAGCGGGGTTTGAAGCGGGCGGCGAGGTCGCGAGATAAAGTCACTTCGGGCAGAGAGTCCAAATCCATGAACAAGGCTTGGAGTGCCGAGAGTCGCGCCGCGCATTCGTCGCATGAGTCGAGATGCGTTTCGACCTCCGCGCGGTTTGCGGTTTCGTTGTCGAGGTATTCGTTGAGTTGCTCGTCAGTCAGATGCATGGAGTTTCTCCGCGAGAAGTTTGCGCGCACGGAAGAGATGACTCTTCACGTCGCTAAGGGGCAGGTTGAGTTCGCTTGCGATCTCGTCGTAGGATAGTTCTTGATAATGCCGCAACTCGACGACGAGACGATAATGCGGCGGCAGGGATGCGAGCGCACTGCGGATCTGCTCGCTTCTTTCTTTGACCTCAACCTGCTCGCCCGGACTTTGAGTTTTATCTTCGTCCCGTTCTTCGTCGAGCGGAGCAGACGGTTTGTGCGCCTCAATGTGATTCAGGCACAGGTTGGCTGCCACGCGGCGAATCCACGGGCTGAAATCGCGTTCGAGGTCGAAGGTGTGCAGACGGTCGAGGGCGCGGATGAAGGTCTCTTGGGCGAGGTCTTCGGCGTCGGAACGGTTGTGCAGAATGCGGTAGCAGACGTTGAATACGCCGGTCTGGTGACGAGTGACAAGGTCGCCATAGGCTTCAGCGTCGCCGCGACGGGCTCGCAGGATCAGGTCGCGGTCGGTGGGCGCATTCATGGCTAGAGTGTAATACAGGCGGGGAGGGGAAAAAGTTGCAGGATTAAGGGCAGTTGGTGGTGGATGGTGGGTAGTTGGTAGTGAGTAGAAAGTAGGTTGCTATTCTACTTTCCACTTTCTATTCCTTATCTCCCCCACCTCGGCTGCCAATCGGAGATGGGACTGTTCGTCAGGCGCGTGAGCCCCGTGCCATCGGGGTGGATGATGTAGAGTTCGTTGTTGCCATCGCGGAAGGATGTGAAGACGATCCAGTTGCCGTCAGGAGACCAGGAGGGACCGAGGTTGTCGCCGCCGTCGGTGAGTTTGACCAAGCCGGTGCCGTCCACGTTGATGATGTAGATATTGCGATTGCCTTTTTCGCCTCGATAGAAGGCGAGTTTCGTACCATCGGGTGACCAGGTGTTGCGTCCGCCCATGTTGTTGAGGTCGGTGACTTGGCGGATGTTTGAACCGTCCGCGTTCATGACAAACAACTGACGGGCGCCCGCACGAGATGAGGCGAAGGAAATCATTGAGCCATCGGGAGACCATGAGGGGTCAATGTCGTCTTTGTTGGTGAGTGCATGGGCATTGGAGCCATCGGGCTTCATAAGCCAGAGTCCATTGCCGTTGTTTGTGAAGATGATCCACTCGCCGTTGGGGGAAAGTTCGGGAGCGTAGAGCGAGCCGATTCCGTTCGTGAGCTTTTGCAGGTTGTTCCCGAAAATGTCAATTGAATAGATTTCGTAATTGCCGCTGTCTCGTGAGGAGAAGTAAACGGTCTGCCCATCAGGCGAGACGGATGGATAAAAGGCAGTGGCTTTGAGGTTGGTGAGTTGAACACGTCCACTGCCATCGGCGTTGAGGAGACATATCTGGTCAATCTGTTTTACATAGCAGGCGAAGGCGATCTTTCCGCTCGGGGGAGGTGTATCGTTGAAGGAAGGCTGAGGCGTGGGAATCAACTCGATGGTGGCTGTCGGTTCGAGCGGGGAGAGAGGCGCGGCAGAGTCGGTAGGGGCAAATCCGCTTTCGGCGGTGGCAGAGGCAATGAGAGGCAGATTCAGAATCGGTGTGGGTGTTTCCACGGGTTCATTTGCAACGACGATGAGCGAATAGCCAACGAGCAAACACAAGCCTAGAAAGCCAATAAGTAAACCAATAAGAAGAGTCGTTTCAATAAAGTTAAGTTTGCGCATGTTGTTTATAAAGTTGTAGGTCACGCTTGCAGCGTGACCTACGTTGTTATTTCAAAATGATGCGGTTCCAATCCATCAGCGGCTTGAGATTATCCATTGGGATCTGCCCCTCGGGTGCATAGCCGACAAAGGAACGGTTGTAGTTATCTTCGTTGCCATCGTCGAGATTCCAGCGCAGGGTATTGCGGAAGACGCCAAGGCAGGAGGTACCGCGGAAGTCGTCGGGCAGGGAGGTTTCGAAAGTGTAGACGTAAGTGCCGTCGGCGGTGTCGGTCACTTCGATGACGGTGGCTTCATGAATCCAACGAAGCCATTGGCTTTGCTTGACTTGTTTCTTATCTGCATCCAGCGTGGTACGGGCGCGGGTGAAACCGCCGCCCTTGTATTCCCAAGGTACAGGAGCGGCAGCTGCGTTCTTTCCGCCCTTGGGTTGAGCTTTTACGGGTGCGGGGGCAAGCCCTACACCGTTCGAGTCTTGTGTTGGCTTGGGAATCTGCCACTGACTCGGCTCGCTATTGACATAACGCAGCCAGAAGATGCTGGCACCCTGTGTGTAATGTTCTGCACCCGTAGGACGAACAAAGTAACAGCCGGGTGTTTTTTCGGCAGCAAGTTTAACATAGCGCGCGGCGTTATCCGTCAGCCCGCCGGGAGGACGATGCCCACGGATATGCTGGGCATGTTCGGCGGTCTCATTGCAAACCGCACGGGTAACATTCACTTCTTGTGTGCGTTCGTGTTCGGGGCGCCACATGCCGGTGTTATCGCTCGCCCATTTGCTAAAGATGGGATAGTAGGTGAGATCGGCAAAGCGGGTCTTATCTTCTTCGGGGGTGAAGGTTTCCCACCCTTCTGCATTAACTTGATTGACTCGCAACGACGTGAGCATGACGATCCACTTCCATGCCCAGGCTGGGAGTTGGGACTTCATCGCCTCTAACTTCGCGAGGGCTTGGTCGGTCGTCATCGACATGTACTCGTATTTGGCTTCTTCTTCCACCAACCCATCCAACCCAATGCGTTTCGACTTCGGTCCGTTGGCTTTTACTCCCTGCATGTGCATGGCGATGCGGTCCTTCCAGACCTTTTCTGCAGCAGAAGCAAGTTTGGGTTTGTTGCCGGTAGAAGCAGGGTCGTATTGGGCGAGCTTCTCCTGACATTTGGCGGTTACTTCGGCATCGGTCAGCTTGGCTTGTGCTACTTTTAACTCGCCAATGCGCAAGCGCACCAACAGGTCTTTCGGGTCAGCCCACGATCCATGCGCCGATTTATAACGCATGCCCGAAAAATGGATGACCATGTATTGCAGCCAAAGCGGGAAGCGTTTGGGTTCCTTCTCAAAGCGCGCGCGGATGTCCGCTAGCAGGGCATACTGGTCTTTGTTTTCGAGAGTCTTGGTGTATTGTTCCACTTTCAGGCGCACAATATCTTTGACGGTAACAGGCACCTTTGGGTCGTAATTAACGAGGAACTCTTCTTCGGTCACTTTATAGTTGGGGTCTGCCTTAGTGAGTTTGTACCACTCCAATTTTGGGGCTTCCAGTTTGGTGTAGGTCTCATCGAACTGGCGCAGCTTTTCCATTTCTTCCAACACCATCGGCAAGGCTGAGTCATTTTTTAGCTTGAACTCGGCTTCCACTTTGGCGCGGTTGGGGTGCTCTGCGGGCATGCCTTCCAACTGTCGCTGCAAGAAGCGCACACGGTCACGCAAAAAGCCCAAATTGGTCTTGAACGATTCGATACGGCTTTGAATAAACGTCCGCTCGCCGCGAATATCCTTGGGCCAGGAAGTGGCAAACAAATCGTGATTCTTCTGGATCAATGCCAGCGCTTCCGGTTCCTGTGGGTTGTACTTAACAAAAAAGCCTTTGATGTCCTTCGTCATGAAGTATGCCTTAAGGCTTGAGTATTGTTTAAAGCCAGCCGCACGGGCAGCATCCATGCCGTCTTCATACGCTTTCACGTCGGCAGAAAGAGTGGAGATATCTTTATCCTTGTATTCTGCCCACAGGTCGGCTTCTTTAAAGTAGATAAGAAAGTCTCGCAGTTTTTGCAGGCGCATCGGGTAGATGTCTTTGAGCAAATGTGGGTTCTGCCATTGAAAGTTGTAGGCTGCTGCCATGGTTCTCTCCTCTTGCCAGATATAAATACCACTCCATTTTAGCCAATTTATTCGATTTTTCAACAGATGCTGGCGAATTTCATACTACAGAGATTGCAATAGATTGCAAATAAGAATCAAGGAACTCATCAAAGAGCGCGAACAACGCCAGGCAATGTTCATCTCGTTTCCGAAAATGCCTTCAGACTTTATGTCTTGAGAAATTTTGAAAACGTTATAAATCATTCAAAACCTACCAGACGCGCCAGCATCGGCAAAGGATCATAAAAATAATTAGGGAGATTGGTTTCGCGCAAAAGACTCACCGATGGTTTACGCTTCAACTTGCGTTTGATAGTTGAGAATGCACCGGCATATCGCAGGTTCGAAAATTCAGGTTGCTGAAAAGATTCACCCAGACTTAATGTTAGCAACAATTGCGGAAAGTTGACCCCAGCATGTAATGACCCTTCCAGACTGCCCCAAAACCGCGGGTTGATTTCTATTACTACTACGCGCCCATCTATACCGCGACGCAGATCAACATGTGCGACCCCATTCCAGCACAGGGCTCGCATCAGCTTGGAGGTTACTTGTAGAACATCGGCGTCATGTATAAATTCGATCGCATCAGCTGCCTGAAACCCTGCTTCTATATTAGCAAATAAGCCACGTTGGATGGTATACGCCAGGATCTCACCGTCTTTGCAGAGCACACTACAATCAATATCGCTACCTTCCAAAAAACTTTGCACAACATATTCGTCAAAAAAGCCCGGCTCTGCTTCGATTTTTTTGAGTAACATACCCCGTTCAGCGAACTTTTCAATGCCTACGCCGCCACCCCAAAGACGGGGTTTGATCAGTACCGGGAATTGCAAGCTATCAAAAGCCGCGCGAGTGGTAGCCGTGAGAGGATGTGGCAAGCCCTGCCTAAAAAGAAAATCTGCTAGCAAGCCCTTATCCCACACCCGGCGAAAATTCTGGGCTGAGTCGATTACCGATAATGCTACTAAATGTCTTAGAGCTTCACGATTCTCAGCAAAATAGTAAATTCCATCTGTATCCACTGGTATGCACAGGTCAATCTTTTGGCGTGCACACACCTCAGCCACACCCTGTAGTAAGGTCTGACCCTCGCTTAACAAGTGGAAAGAATATGTTTTGCGCGAAAAACGGGTTAGGGGATTTTTCTTTTTGGAAATGAGATGGACTTGTACACCCCGTATTCGTGCCAAACAGGCAAGTACATGCGGTGCGAAAGGACTATCACCATCAGGGATCAAAATGGAAAGACCAGACATGTACCTCCAAAAAATTTTCAATAGAAGGTATTTTAATCCATAGTAGGTATATATTTGCAATAAAAAAAGCCTTTCTGCCACTTTGCAAGAACTGCACAGGCAAAACAATGCCTGTGCAGTTCAGAAACTATACCCTATCCGATATAGGCTTCAAATACGAATCCAGGATCTCATCCATCTCTTCGAGCGAGCCGCACACAAACAGCATCGGGTTGAACGCATAGACCGTCTTCGGGATGCGTGAAATGGTTTCGATATTGAACGGTACCAAAATCACATCGCCGCCAAAGATGCCTTCGGGTTTAATGCCAAGGCTCTTGTACAAGCCCAAAACGACGCTCCAGCCTTCATCTACAGAAGACATCTGTCCCTTTTGGTGAAGTGCATTCACACCGTCGATGATCTTGTACAGATTGCTCTTATTCGCGAGGAAGTGTTGATTCAGTTGCTGATACACATCCTTGCTGTAGTCGATCACATTGTCACGCCCGAGGCGGTAGAACTCCATGATGGTGCGGGTCAATTCTTTGCGTCCCGAAATGATGCCCGCGCCGAAGACCGTAAAGCGATTATCCTGCACCACCAACCCAAACTCGGTGCTGTACCACGCCAAACGTTTTATAACCTCGCGTTCTTCGGTGGTGGCTTTCATGTAAGCTGGTGCAAATTTATCTTCAATACGCGCATAAAATTCCTGCGTAAGAAAAGGCAGATGCCCAAAGATGTCATGAAACATATCGGGCTCGGGCGTGAATTCCATCTGGTCGCGAGTGCGCAGATAGTCAGTAATTAAAAATACACGTTGCGCGAATTTTTTGTACCAATCATCGGCTAACGTGTATCTCACAACAGTTCGTTCAATTCTCCAACCTGTCCGCGGTGTAATATGATCCACCAGATGTCGCACCGTTGGAATTCCCTTCGGGCTAAGTGCCAGCAGCTCCATGCCCTTCTGCCACTCTTTACAAATATGCTCCGCTAAATACGGCTGGTGGATGCCTACGAACAGGTCTGCCCAAATGGCATGTTGTTCGGCAGAAAACGAGATCTCTTGATTTTCTGTTGAATATTCTTTCGTAGGGTCGATCTGTTGAGCTGCAATATCTCCGGTATAACTTGGTACGTTTTGGTTCATGTTCACCTTTACACCTTTCTGAG
>JBDKJK010000013.1:0-3943 GCA_039796675.1 Chloroflexota bacterium | reverse complement strand
GATGCAACCTGATTTGTGACCAAGGTTTGCGCTTGGTCTTGCAAGACAGGGTCGAGAGTAGTGTAGACGACAAAGCCAGAGCGATAGATGGTTTGCGCGTCGTATAACTCTTCCAATTCGGCGCGGATGAAATTGACCCAATGCGGATATTTCGTTGCACCAAAGGAGGGCGGCACAAATGAATATGTTTTGATCTGTTCTGCCGCGGTGGTCGCAGCGATGGGGTCTACACAAACGCGTTCTTCGCTGTTGCTAACTTCAATGCAACTCTCGGTTTGACTCAGTTCGAACATCAGCACCAACACCTGCTGTTGACGGGTTAACGTCCCTTCGGGGTTGGTGTAAACATCATAGATCGCCGGAGATTGCGGCAAGCCAGCCAAAAAGGCGGCTTCTCCCAAAGTAAGGTCTCTGGCGGTTTTATTGAAATAGGTTTCTGAAGCGGCTTCGATGCCATAGGCAAGGTTGCCGTAATAGATCTCGTTCAGATACAGTTCAAGGATCTCATCTTTGGAATAGCGGCGCGTGATCTCTGCAGCAAGGATGATCTCGCGGGCTTTGCGTGAGACTGTGCGCTGGGTGCGCTCTTCTGGTGACAAGAGCAGTGCACGCGCCAATTGTTGTGTGATGGTAGAAGCACCGCCGCCCTGCCCATCTGTGATGTAGTTCGTCCACAAGGCGCGGACGATGGCAACTGGGTCAAAACCGGCATTGCTATAAAAATCCTTGTCTTCGGTGGCGATGGTGGCTGCAACAAGGCTCGGAGAAATCTCACTGAGTGGAATGTAATTGCGTCGACCCGCTGTGGGGTCGTTCAACTCATACAAGACCTGACCGTTACGGTCGAGGATGCGGGTGGTCTGGAACTGTGAGGTGCGATTCTTCAAGTCGGCAACATCGGGCAGTTCACTGGCAATCGAGTAGTACTGATAGACAAGGATCGAACCGACACACAAGCCCAAGATGACAAAAGCAAAAGCGGAAAAGATCAACCCGCGGGTTAAGCATCCGCGATTGCCACGGAATAGTTTTGCGATTGGAGCAAAAAACTGCTGTAGCCGATCTGTGAGGGAGACGTTCAACGGCGCAGACTGTGAAGGGTGCGAATAAACTGGTCTTTGCGGCTGAGGTTGATTTTCGGGCAGACGATAGGTGGGACGCTGTTGGTTGGCCTGAGCCTGATTCGGCTTGGGTGGTTTGGTCTCCATGGCAGCGCGATAGGCAGCGTTGGTGACTCGTGTGCCATCGAGGTCGGTCTCTTCCACCCGTTTGGGACGCGGCATATTGTTTTCATCGAGTTCGGGCAGATTCAGAATCGGCGTAGTGCCACCTGTCGGCTTGCGAGAAGCCGCTGTCCCTTCGGGAAGAGGCGCGGGGTCTACATCCTGTCGGGTCTCTTCTTCCGAACGCAGTAAGCGCCGCAGTCTATCGTTGTCGTCTTTGTTCATTTTTACCTTCACGTTCGTCATTGCGAGGAGGGCGTCCTTCCCGACGAAGCAATCTCATGAGCATGCTTGGAGATTGCTTCGCCGCAAGAGCAAGAACGCGGCTCGCAATGACGATATCACTTCGGCTTGCTCATCACCAATAAATTCAAAACCCCTTTTTGCAAAACTTCATCTTTCTGATTACGGAGTTCTACTTGGGCGATCAACGCGCCGCCGCCGATGCGCGGCAATGCTTTGGTTTCAGAGACGGTCAACACAGCATGGACGGTATCGCCAATAAACATCGGTTTCGCGAATTTCCATTCTTGGATCTCGCGAAAGGCAATGACCGTGCCTTCGAGCATGCCCGTCCGCATGATCAAGCCGGTGGCAATAGACAAGCCCAACAGTCCATGCGCGATGCGCTGACCGAATGGAGTCGCCTTCGCAAACTCTGCATCGGTGTGGATCTGGTTGTAGTCGCCGGTTAAGCCTGCGAAGGAATTAATGGCATCTTCACCCACCGTGCGCGAAAGGGTCGTAACCGTTTGCCCAACCGAAAATTCTTCGAAATAAAGTCCAGCCATGTTCGTCTCCTCGTTTGATAGTCTGTTGGTCAGATAGTCCAATATCGTTCGACCACGTGACGAAACGACTATACGACTATCAGACCAAATTATACCTGTTTGACCTTCCACCCATTCGCCCGTACAATTGGGCGATGCGCGACTGGTCTCTCCGCCTCGGCGACCCGCTCCACCTCACCCTTGCAGCGGATGCCCGTCTCAGCAAGCCGGACTATCCCAACGACCACATCTGGGAAGTGGAGCTCGGAAGCAACGACCCCGAACGTTCGGCGGTCGGCATCACCACCACCTTTGGTTCACGGGCGCGCTCGATGCGCCTCTTTTTACGCTTTACTGAAGGCGGCAACAGCATTACAGACCCTAACACTTTCGCGTCCAAACCGTCACTGCGACGCTTCTATCCAAACTTCCTAACCCTCGATTTTGTTCCCTTCGAAAACCTGCAAACCACGGCTGATTTTTGGGTGCCTGAATCACATGCCGTTGCCGGGCGCGTGACCCTCGTCAACAAAACAACTGCGGTACGCAACATTCAACTCGAAGTCTGCGCCACGCTCTCTCATCTGGATGGTCAATCCATCATCCCTACCCAACAACAACTCGTCAACATTCTGGCAGGACAAACCAGCGGAATCGCCCCCGTAATCTTCATGACGGGCGGACCCAAACATGGACCTGGACCCCACGCCTCGCTCATTCTGGACCTTGAGCTGGGACCCGGTGCCACTCGAACCATTTCCTTCGCTGAAGCCGCTCTCGATACGATCCCCGAAGGCTTCGACCTCGCACGCAAAACCGCCGCCCGCCCGTGGCAAGCCGAACTCGCCCGCATCGAAATGCTTGATGCCAGTCAGACTCTCGACATCCGCACCGGCGACCCCGAATGGGATGCGGCGCTTGCCTTCAGCCAAAAAGCCGCGCATACTTTGTTCATGCAAAGCGACCAATTGCCAACCCCATCCTTTGTGCAAGCCCGCCACTCCGACCATGGACATTCCAACAAAGGCGATGGCACGGATTACCCGCCCGCATGGAATGGTCAATTTGTTTTAGATGCCTATTACCTCGCCAGCATTTTGAACGTCGTGCCGAATGTGGCGAAAAATCTTTTGCTCAACTTCCTCGCCACCCAAAACGAAGATGGCGAAGTGGACGGCAAACCCGGCATCGCCGGTCAGCGCGGACGTTTTCTCGCCATGCCCATCCTTGCCAGCATGGCTTGGAAGTATTACCAAGTTACACAAGATACTGATTTCCTCACAGAGGTTTTCCCCAAGCTAGTGAAATTCTTCTGGTCGTGGTTCTCCAGCTCACACGACCGCAACCGTGACGGTACTCCCGAATGGGATCACATCTTGCAAACTGGTTTGGAAGATAACCCGCTTTTCGATGTCTGGAATCCCTGGTCGCAAGGCTTGGACGTTTCCTTCGTCCACAGCCCGGCGCTTGAGTCCATGCTGTATCGTGAAGCGCAGACCTTGATGAAGATGGCAAAGAAACTCGGCAAGCCCGATGAAGAGACCGCACTGATTTTTGCGCAATCTGAAAAGCTCAAAGAATCATTGGATGCCGGTTGGAATTCACGTGTCAGTTTCTATTCCTATCGTGACCGCGAAACCGGCATGATGACCGAACCCAAGATCATCGCCAAACGCAAAGGTGACGGCTCAATGCGCCCCAAGTTTGAGTCTGAGACGCCAGTGAGGCTGCTGGTGGAGATTCAGACCAAAAGTCCAGCCGCGAAGCGACCGGAAGTGGAGATCAGCGAATACTTCACCAAATCCAAAGGCGAAACAGAAGTCATCGCCGGGCATCAATTCCAATGGCGCACGGGTGGGCTTGTCGCAACGACTCAAATGACCTTTTCACGCGTTGGACGAATCGGCGTGACCGGTTTGGAAGAGAACGATAAGATCAACATCCGCATCG
>JBDKJK010000012.1:0-2846 GCA_039796675.1 Chloroflexota bacterium | reverse complement strand
CCCATTTTTATTTTCGAAAAACCAGAGAATCGGGCGGCGTTCCACGCCACATCTCAATGCGCCGAAAGGATTCGACGTAACCCATTTTGATAAAGCCTGGCAGGTGCGGATCATTGACTTGAATGTTCTCGATGTGCGTATCCAAACGTGGGTATTGATGATGCAAATGAGAAAGAAACGCATACGCCAATTTTGCCGGGTCGCCTGCTTCCGTTTTATAAATAAAACGGGTCAAGGTAAATTTCTGACGCTGATATGCCAGCCAACCATGACTCCCATCGGGTAGTGTCACGTATAAACCAGAGATCTCACCCGCATGGCTCATAGATTCTGATTGATTGGTCCATGGCTGGGTACCGCGGTCATACCCGATCAGATCAAGCGCTTCATAGCGTTCCAAGCGGCGAGCATCTGCTACGACAGGCTCAGGCAATTGAAGAGAGGGCGGGCGACGCAAGATCAACAGCTCCCCCACCTCGTAAAACCCAAGTTTCAAGAACAATTGATGCGCCGGGGTATTGTTCTTGATGACTTCCAACATATTGAATTCGACCCCCAATTGAGCAGACTGTTCTAGTAATCCCTGCATTAAAGTCTCCCCGACTCCCGAACGGCGCGTGGACGGAATCACTCCTAGACGGGTGATCCATGTACGCCCAGCGCGGACGCCCAGCATGGCAACGCCTCGCATGATATCACCATCCACTGCCACCAATGAACGATTCAGGTCGACATCATACATTTGGATGTATTCTAAAAGGCGGTCCGCATTCATCGGCATGGGAATCATATAGTCCACACGCGTTTGGTTATAGATCTCTGTCAGGTCACTGATGCTGAACTGACTGGCAGGGATCAAATGAATGGTCGAACTCGAATCAAAATAGGCGGGCATCAAGGTCACTTAAGTAAGTACGACTCGATTTGAGCAAGGAATTCCTTCACCTTTATGATCGGCTTGGAAACAAATCCGTTGCAACCATAGCTCTCTGCCATTTGCTTGGCAGTTTCAAGAGGCCAGGCAGTAAAGGCAATGATGGGCAATGTCCGAAAGGAGGGGTCGGCACGCAACCAGCTTGCTAAAGTCAACCCATCATGGTCGGGCAAGCCTAAGTCTAGCAGGATCAGGTCTGGGCGAGATTGAAACGCGGTTTGAAATCCGCCTTCAGCAGTCTCAGCATGAACGACCTCATATCCATGAGAAGTTAATATTTTGTGGGCAAGTTCAAAATTATCGAACACATCTTCAACGATGAGAATCTTTGTCATGACTTATCCTTTCCAAATGGTACCACCCTTAACCCAGAACTTCATTACAAATAAATAACCCCTGTTTGAACAGGGGTTATCCGTTTATTGCTTTGGAATTCCGACGAACAAGGTGCCATCACGTACCATTACCGGGTAGGCAGGGATATCCACCACGGCGGGCATTTGTACCGCCTGCCCAGTGCGGATGTCGAACTCGGCTCCATGCCGCGGGCAGACAATATTGAAGCTTTCCAGCATCCCATCCCCAAGCGGACCATCGTCATGGGTGCAGACATCGCCAATGGCAAAGAACTGACCGGCGATATTAAATATCACTACGGGCTTATCTCCCAAATCTACAAAAAGGCGTTCGCCATTTGGCAATTCAGATGCAGGGGCGATCTCTACATATTCAACTTTTGATTCTTCGAAGGTGTTGTAATTAAACATTTTTTACTTCTTCATTCAACTAGATCATCCCCGGCTTCACCCAACCCATACACACCCGCCTTCAAGACTTTCAAAGAAAGCAAAGCGCACTTCAAGCGGACAGGTCCCAGGTCAATGCCGAGCATATCGAGGATATCTTGCTTGTTGAGTTTCTTCACATCCTCTAATGGCTTGCCAAGGATGGTCTCCATCAAAAGATCGGCAGAGGCTTGCGAGATGGCGCAGCCATGACCGTCGAACATTGCCTCGGTGACAACGCCATTGCTGTCTACCCGCAAATCGATCTGGATATGATCACCGCATAGTGGATTATTGTCCGCAAACGAAATATCGTGCGGGTCAAGCTTTCCGCGATAGGATGGGTTTTTGTAGTGCTCAATGATTACTTCACGATAGAGATCGTCCATAATTATGATTCCGTAGGGGCGGGGTCTCCCCACCCAATTTTATGCAAACTGAGATCAGGGCGAGGAAACCTCGCCCCTACAATTACCCGAACATTTCTTTTACTTTATACAAACCCTTCACCAGCATATCCACTTCTTCCTTCGTGCTATATAAATAGAAAGATGCGCGGCTGGTGGCTGGAATGCCAAATTTTTCATGTAAAGGCTGGGCACAATGATGCCCGGCGCGGACGGCAATTCCATCTTGGTCGAGAATCTGCGCTACATCATGCGGATGCACACCCTCAAGCGTGAAAGCTGCCACGCCGCCTTTTTTATCTGCTGAAGGACCAAACAACTTCACACCGGGGATCTCTTCGAGGCGTTCAAGCGCATATTCGGTGATGGCATGCTCGTGCGCGGCAATGTCTTTCATACCGATTTGATTCAAATAATCAACCGCGGCGCCCAAACCGATCGCTTCGGCAATGGCAGGAGTGCCCGCCTCAAATTTGTGCGGAAGCGTATTTGCGCGGAACGAGCGCAGTTTTACTTCCTTGATCATGTCACCACCACCAAGGAAAGGCGGCATAGATTCAAGTAAAGTAGATTTGCCGTATAAGATGCCAATACCCGTCGGTCCACACATCTTATGTGCTGAGAAGGCATAGAAATCTGCATCGAGGGCTTGCACATCCACTGAAAGGTGTGGAACCGATTGAGCACCATCCACCAGAACGATCGCTCCCGCTGCATGAG
>JBDKJK010000011.1:0-16119 GCA_039796675.1 Chloroflexota bacterium | reverse complement strand
ATACGGTTATTTCCGATGCTGGGATGTCACTGAGAGAGTTTGGTATTCCCGGCGAAGTTGTTTACACCCCGGGGCATTCCATGGGGCATGTCAGCATCATTCTCGATTCGGGTGATGCCATCGTAGGTGATATGGCAATGAACGATTGGTACTTGCGCCTAACGCCTGGCTTGCCCGTTCTCGCGGATGATATTGACCAAGTAGTGGAAAGTTGGAAGAAGATCCTGCCGCTAGGTATTAAACGGATTCACCCCGCACACGGCATGGACTTTGACGCGGACGTGATTAAAAAAGAGATCACGAATTTCAAGCCACGATAAAGAAGCAAAATCGCCAGAGAATTTTTCTCTGGCGATTTTTTTTTACTGCCCGCAAGTGAAGCGGTTCATGGCTTCGTCGAACAAACCGCGCGCGCCGTCGGCTTGGGGAGTGTAGACCTTCCATGCAAAAACGCGATCTTTGCATACCCATGCACCTGCGCCGCCATAAGGTAAAGCCGGGCTGGCTGTAACGGTGATGTTCGTATATACCACGTTCATGTCTCGCAAAAGGAAAACTTCATTGCTTCCCGTTGATGTATCCACGGCATCGTCGAGCAGAGTATCGAGCATAAAATTTGGGTCGCCAACGCCGGGGGCGATCTGCCAGATGACTTGGATGAAGAGTGTGCCATTCAACCCGGCTAAAAATCCCTGACTGTAACTGCTGGGGGCAGCTGCATTGCGCTGGGCACTGACGTCGAAGAAGGCAATGTCGATCGGGTGACCGATACAGAATTGGTATTCGCAGAACAAACCAGCCAGGCTAAATGGTGTGGGGGATGGGTATGCTGTAGGGGGGGCAACTCGTGTGGGTGTGGGGATGGCTGCAATTGTGGCAGCGACTGCCTGCTGAATTTGCGACTGTGCAGATGGTGTGGCGGTTTTCGGCGAGCAGGCGGCTAGGAGAAATAGAATCAGGCTAAATGTCAGGAAAAGAGGCGTTTGTTTTTTCATCCAAAAGATTATACAAGAAAAGCCCCGTTCAAAATGAACGGGGCTGATTTATTTTAGTGTCCGCTCCCTGAGGATGGGGTGCCGTTGATGATCTCTGGGTTGGGGTCGCCTTCAACGACGAGGTATCCGGCGAGACCGCGCTGTAATCTTGAGAGGGCATGGTCTACGAGGATGAAGTTGCCGGGCACTTCAACATTGAACTCGACCATGGTTGCGCCTCCGGGCGGGACGAGCGTGGTCTGCACGTCGGTGAGCGGTGCGCCCGTGAGAGAGGCTTGATCGTATACACGGTCGAAAATTTCGCCAATGACATGGAAGGAGGAGGTGAAGTTCGGTCCGCCGACGCCGAAGAAGATGCGCACACTTTCGCCAACATTGGCTTTGAGCGGTTTGGTCACGAGCGCATTGGCTGCGCCGTTGAAGACAAAGTATTCAGGGTCTTCATTAAGCAGTTTGGTGGTGTCGCCCATTTGGTGACCCTGTTCACCGAATGCGCCAGCGGTGTAGAGCTCGCCTTGCATTACATAGAACTCATGGTCTACAGGTGGAAGCCCGCCTTCGGGTTCTACGAGGATCAACCCATACATGCCGTTAGTGATGTGTTGGGCAACCATGGGGGTTGCGCAGTGGTAAACGAACAAGCCTGCATTGAGTGCCTTGGCAGTGAATACCGTTTCTTCGCCAGGTTTGGTTTGAGTCATCACCGCGCCGCCGCCCGGACCTGTGACTGCGTGGAAGTCTACCGAGTGGTTCATGGTGCTAGACATGCCGTTCTTCATATGGACTTCGATGGTATCGCCAACACGCACGCGGAAGAACGGACCCGGAACGAGATTGTTGAATGTCCAGTAGGTGTAGGTGGTGCCGTCTGCGAGCTGACCGATCACTTCAGTCGCTTCGAGGTCGATGCGCACAACCTGAGGTTCGCGGTCACCTACGGGACCAGGCAGGTCACTCGGTTCACGGATGATGTCTACACCGCTGTTATCGGGTTCTTGCGCCACAGGTGCGGCGTCCGTGGTGGCGGTCTCTTCGGTGTAAGCGCCTTCAGGCAGGCTGTTAAGATAGCTGACGATGGAATTGATCTCATCGGTTGTGAGAGAGTCAGCCAGAGTAGCAGGCATGACGTTTGGGGCACATGCGCCGGTGGGGCACTTGGGAGCGAGGAACAGATTCGGATCCATGATGGATTCGTGCAGGTATTCTTCAGCGTTTGTGGCTGTGCCGGTATAGGCAGAATCTGCAAGATGTTCTTCGGCTACTGATCCAATATCTGAGAGGTCTGGTCCCACCACGCCGACCGCGCCTGGAATGCCAGCGATGTTATGGCACGAACCGCAAGCGCCTTTTTGGAATGCCGCAATGACGGCAGGGTCACCATTGCTGGTGGTGGTTATAATGGGCATCTCGGCGCCGGTTTCGGTAACGACCAGTTTGCCGCGCATACCCAGTTCGGCATGGTTGCCAACACTGTCAAAATATTCCATCTCGCCATGCACGTTGGGCACGGTAAAAGTGACAGAGGTTTCTTCGCCTTTGGATTTGACGACCTCACTGCTGGCTTGTACTTCGGGGAAGCTGACATCATGCGAGCCTTCGCCGCCGTTGATGAGGGTTACGGTGATGCGGTCACCGGGTGCGGCGCTAAGGGTGGGGTTGACCACGCCATTGATCTCGTCACTGACGCCGAGGAAGACCAGGCTGCCTTCGCGCAAGTCGGTGGTCAACACATATTCTTTGTCAACATTTTGGAAACTTGCACCTGCACAGGCTGTTACAAAAATGCCGAGCAGGATGATACATACAGAAGATCTTAAATACGTTTTCATTCTGAACTCCTTGTAAGGTTTGTTTGAACGATCAATCCTTTGGCTTCTTCCAAAAATTTCTTTTCATCAAGCTGATAGGTCTTGACTACATCCACCAGCGTGCAGAAACGCGCAAACCTACAGCCTATACATCCCGTATGCCAGTCTAAAAAAAAGCGGACCGACCTGGGTGTGGATTTCAGGAGGCTTTCCACGGTGGTTTCGGAAATTTCAAATTCATCGATCATTGTGGACACAGAATATCGTATTCCCCCAAATCCTTCTTTGCGCTAGCGCAAATAAAAAGAGCGCTATCTTGCTGCGCCCTTACACTTGTCCATCTGCGATTCGCACCAGTTCGTGCGGATTTATGATGGCGATCCTTTCCCTGCCAGTCTTAATGAATCCCTTGCGCTCCCAATCACTGAGCAAACGGCTGACCGTGTACAACGTGGTGCCGGTCATTTCTGCCACATCCTGACGGGAGAGGGATAATTCAATGCCCGCCTCTTTTTCAGTCTTTATGCCTGATTGCCCAGCCAAGCGGATCAATGCGTTTGCCACTCTCTGCTCGACTCGTTCAGTAGCAAGTTCGCGATAGCGTGCCTGCATTTCTTGAATATAGGAGGTCATCAGAGTCATTAAGTCGAATGCAATGTAGGGACGAGTCTCCAGCATGGAGCGCAGGAACAGGCTCGGGATCGCAAGAGCCGTGCAGTCCTCCAATGTTTGAGCAGATGCAGGGTAGGCGGCTCCATCGGTGCGAACGGCTCCCAATGCGCCAAACATCTGCCACGGGTAGATCGTGCGCAGGTTGACTTGCTGCCCGTTCGGGTTCGATTGCATCAGTTTGACTTGTCCGCTGGTGAGGATGTACAGATGTATGGCTTCGTCGCCTTGCAAAAAGAAAAAGCCACCTTCTTCCATGGAACGGGTGATGCTATTTTTCAGAATAAGGTTCAAGTCTTCGTCAGTTGCGTGTTGAAAAACGACAACCTGCTTTAGATCTTTAGAAGAAATATTCATAAAGTCATTTTACACCCCAATCTGATGACATTTATCGGCTTGACGATAGGGCAGGGGATGGCGTATATTTTGCCTATCCCTACCCCCCTGGGGGGGGTAAGAGGAAGCCAACGAACTGTATCTGAAAACTAGAGGTACCTATGGAAAACGAAGCGACACTTAGACGATTAAAGACCGTGGAAGGGCACCTGCGTGGCGTGATTCGCATGGTGGAGGAGGATTCATATTGTATTGATGTGATCCGCCAGATACAGGCTATTGAGGCTGCCTTGAATAAGGTCAGCTCAAAGATATTGGAAGACCATTTAAATTCTTGTGTGATCACTGCCATTCAAGGCAATGACAAAAAAGAGCGTGAACGGGTCTTAAAAGAAATTACTGAAGTGTTTGACATGTCCACAAAGGTTTAAGTAGTCTTTGCTCTTCAGGGGTTAAACACCTGAAAGAGCATTTTAAATAATATTTTTTTGGAGGCAGATTCGCATGTTGTTGAAGAAAGTTTTAGCCGTTTTGATTTCTACAGTTGTCCTTTCCGCTTGTGCAAGCGGACCGGCGCCCACCAAAGTCACCGTTACGATGACGGAGTTCGGCTTTGAGCCGAATACTATCAATGTGACCGCCGGTTCACCTGTTGAGTTAACCCTCCTCAACGAAGGCGCGATTGAGCATGACTTTGTGATCGAGGTTATTCAGGTGACGGATGTTTCCAGCTCTAATTCAGGGGAACATCACATGGCTACCGATGAACACTCGGAATTCGACCTGCACACATCCACCGCGGCGGGTGAGACCAGTACCCTTACATTCACACCCACCGAACCCGGAACGTATCAAATTATTTGCTCGGTGCCCGGGCATCTCGATGCCGGTATGACGGGCGAGTTAATTGTTAAATAAAACAAAATTCAAGGAGAAATAAAACATGACTACCGTAACGTATAACGTCCCTGCCATTCATTGCGGACATTGCACCCATACCATCGAAATGGAAGTGGGCGAATTGCAGGGTGTTCAGTCTGTGAAGGCTGAAGAAGCCAGCAAGAAGGTGACTATTACTTTCGATGCCCCCGCCGATGAAACGAAGATCAAGGCACTTTTGGCAGAGATCAACTATCCTGCTGAAGGCTTACTTACTTTGTAAATTACGTATCACGTATCACGCATTACTTAATCCGTAATGCGTGATACGTAAGGAAGACCCATGACAGGAACAAAGCAACTCACACTCCCCATCACCGGCATGACCTGTGCCAACTGCGTTGCGACTGTGGAGCGCAATTTGAAGAAGCTCGACGGCGTGGATAATGCTGTGGTGAATTTATCTTCCGAGCGCGCCACCGTGGACTTTGACGCAGCCAAACTTGGGCTGACCGATTTCATTGCCCGCGTCAACCGCGCCGGGTACGGGGTCGCCACGGGTGAAGCGGATCTCGTCATCAAGCGTTTGTCTGATGATAACGATGCCCGCCGTCTCGAAAAAGCTCTCACCAAACTCGAAGGCGTGCTTGAAGCACAAGTAACATTTACAACAGAAAAGGCACGCGTCAAGTACGTGCCGACCATTATTACGCAAGCTGAATTACGCCGAGCCGTCTCCGCCGCTGGGTTCGAAGCGCTGGAATTGGGCGGTGCGGCAGAAGATGCCGAAGCGCTGGCGCGCGAACATGAGATCAACGAACAACGCCGTCTGCTCATCATTGGTTTGATATTTACAGTCCCGCTCTTTGTTCTTTCCATGAGCAAAGATTTTGGGCTGCTTCCTGATTTTGTTTACCTGCATTCCAGCATGGCCGGGATGCGCGATGCCCAACCCTGGTTCAATTGGTTGATGCTGGCTTTGGCATTGCCAGTTCAGTTCTATGTCGGCTGGCAGTATTACGTCGGCGCGTTCAAAGCGATTCGCAATAAGTCCGCGAACATGGATGTGCTCATTGCAATGGGCTCCTCTGCCGCGTTCTTCTACTCCCTGCCGATTACCTTTGGTTGGCTGATGGGACATGTCTATTACGAAACGGCGGCGGTCATCATCACGCTTATCAAGTTGGGCAAGTTCCTCGAAGCGCGTGCCAAGGGACGCACATCCGATGCCATCAAGAAGATGATGGGTCTGCGTGCCAAAACTGCTCGCGTCATCCGTGATGAGGTGGAAGCCGAAGTGCCCGTGGACGATGTGCGCGTGGGGGATGTGGTGATTGCCAAGCCCGGCGAAAAGATTGCTGTAGATGGCGTCGTGGTGGAAGGTCGCAGCGCCATTGATGAATCCATGTTGACGGGTGAGTCGCTTCCGGTTGAAAAGAAGCCCGGTGACCCGGTCATTGGTGCAACGCTCAATAAACTTGGCATGCTCAAGTTTGAAGCCACCAAAGTTGGAAAAGAAACCGCGCTGGCGCAGATCATCAAGTTAGTGGAAGACGCGCAAGGCAGCAAGGCTCCCATTCAGAAAATGGCGGATCAAGTCTCAGCCGTATTTGTTCCCATCGTCATCGCCATCGCCTTGCTGACGTTTTTCGGTTGGTACTTCTTTGGTCCGCAATTGCCTATCAACTCAGATATCAATAATTTCACCCGCGCCCTAATCTATATGGTCGCTGTGTTGGTCATTGCCTGTCCGTGTGCGATGGGGCTCGCCACGCCAACCGCCATTATGGTGGGGACGGGTAAAGGCGCTGAAGCGGGCATCCTCTTTAGAAATAGTGAAGCGCTTGAACGTGCTGGCAAAGTTAGCATGGTTGTGCTGGATAAAACCGGAACGATCACGAAAGGTCAGCCAGCGGTCACGGATCTTGTTACGAATCACGCAGTACGCATTACGAATGAAGAACTTCTTCGCCTCGCGGCATCTGTTGAAAAAGGTAGTGAACACCCGCTTGGCGAAGCGATCTGGGCGGAAGCCACCACTCGCGGACTGAGCTTGGTCGAACCGGCTGGGTTTAAGGCAGAGGCTGGGCATGGCGTTCAAGCCGAGGTCGAAGGAAGAAGCGTAATGGTTGGGAACAAGAGAATGTTCGAGGCCAGAGGAATCGTTTTGGGCAGTCTTGAATCCGAAGTGACGCGTCTTCAATCCGAAGCGAAGACAGCTATGCTTGTTGCAATTGATAACACTGCCGCAGGAGTCGTTGCCGTGGCAGATACCATCAAAGATAGCTCGAAAGACGCGATCGCCGAACTGCACAAGATGGGCTTGAAAGTTGCGATGATCACTGGCGATAACCAAAAGACCGCCGAAGCCATTGCGAAGCAAGTGGGCGTTGATACAGTTCTTGCTGAAGTTCTTCCCGAAGGCAAATCCGCTGAGGTCAAGAAGCTTCAATCGTCAATCGTCAATCGTCAATCGTCAGTCGTTGCAATGGTCGGTGACGGTGTAAACGATGCCCCCGCTCTTGCACAAGCCGATGTTGGACTGGCAATTGGAACCGGTACCGATGTTGCCATGGCTGCCGCACCTGTGACCTTGATGAGCGGTGACCTACGCGGTGTTTCACGTGCTATCCGTTTGTCTCGCAAGACAGTTACGACCATCAAACAGAACCTGTTCTGGGCGTTCATTTATAACGTGATCCTCATCCCTGCCGCGATGCTTGGATATTTAAACCCAATGCTCGCCGCTGGCGCCATGGCGTTCAGCAGTGTCTTTGTGGTGACGAATAGTTTGCGGCTGCGAAGGGTGAAGATTTAGTAAATGGTGAATGGTAAATAGTGAATAGTGAGCAATGTACAATGAACAGTGAATCTCCAATTACCAATCACCAATTACCTCTTACCAAATCCGCCTGTGGCGGAACCCTGAAAGACCCATCCGCTTACCCGAGCGCGATGTTCAATGGAGAGAGAGTCTACTTTTGTAATCAAGCCTGCTTGAAAGCCTTTCTGAGTGCACCAGAAGCGTTCATGGCAGGTGAGGTGGAACATCCTCTGGATGATGAACCACTCGAATCATAATTAGACCCATTGAAAAGGAAACCCTTAACATGAAAAAAATACTCGTTCTTCTGGCAGTTGTATTGCTTACCTTGACTGCCTGTGCTCCCAAGCAAAGCGGACCCGCCAAAGCGGAACTCCCTGCTGGTAAAGCATGGGCAGAAGGCAAGGAAATCTATTTTGTCCACACCGAGGCTTCTGACCCTGGTGTTGCGGAAAAACTGACTGGCATGATGAAATCCCCTGTGATCCTCGTGCCTTCACTGGCGAATGTGCCCGATGAATCATTGGCAAATGTTTACGTCTTCACCAATGGTGTGACAGGCTCGGGTCCGTTCGGGTTTCAAGCCGATGTCTTTGACAATCCTCCCGGCACGGATGGATATTCCCCGCTTCGTCGGTTGAACGTCATTGCCTGGTTGGATGAGTCTAACGCCCGTGAATTGACCAATGCCGCCGATGTCCTCGCTGCCGAAACTGCTGGCGAACTAACCATCGAACAGCCCGGTGTGGTCATCAATATGCCATTCGTAGTTTGGGATGGCGGGCAACGGTAAGAAACTTATTTACGGATTACGCATTACAAAATTCGTAATGCGTAATCCGTAATGCGTAAATAACCTTATTGAGGTCGAATGAGCACAAAACAAAACAAACCTTCTGTTGACCCTGTCATCATCGTTATGCTTGGCGTGGTATTCCTTACGGTAGCCATCGCCCTGATCGTTTTTCAACCGCAGAGCAACTCCATTGATATTGCCGCCAACTCAGGGGTTATGAGCCAACTTATTGTCGCATTCGTCACCGGCATTACCACGGGCGGGTTGAGTTGTCTCGCTGTGCAGGGCGGTTTGCTTGCCAGCTCACTCGCGAATCAGATCGAGCAAGATTACGCCGGGCAGGTTGGGCAAAAGAAAAGCAAACAACCCGCTGTGCGCACCAACTCGGCATTGCCCATTTCATTTTTTCTTTTATCGAAGCTCGTCGCCTATACCTTATTGGGCTCATTGCTCGGCTGGGTTGGCTCGTACCTTACCTTCAGCCCAATGACCCGTGCGCTGCTCTTATTCGCCATCGGCATTTTCATGGTCGGTAACGCGTTGCGCATGTTCAATGTTCACCCGATCTTTCGATACTTCTCCATTGAATCGCCGAAGTTCATCACACGTTACATCCGCCGCACCGCCCGCCGTAGAGATGAGGCTCGCCCTCATCCAAATAACAGCAGCCCTCGTCCAGACACTGCCACACCCATTTTTCTTGGCTTGCTCACCGTTTTCATCCCCTGCGGCGTGACCCAAGCCATGATGGCAACCGCCCTCGGCACAGGCAGCGCACTCATGGGTGCCGCGCTCATGTTCGCCTTCACACTCGGAACCAGCCCGGTCTTCTTTATTGTCGCGTACCTCACCACTGAACTTGGCGCAAAGCTCGAAAAATTCTTCATGCGATTTGTTGCCGTGGTGGTTTTGATTTTGGGAATCTACACCCTAGACAGCGGACTCAACCTGATAGGCTCGCCCTTCTCGCTTCAAAACCTAACCCGTAACTGGTTTGCCCCTCAAGCTGAGGCCAACGCCTCAGCCGATACATCTCAAACAGGTACCGTGGAAGGCGAGCTTGTTCTCAACGTTGAAAATGATGGGTATTTTCCCGCGATCTTAAAAGCGCCTGCAGGCAAAGACCTTACCTTGAATCTCGTCACCAAAGGCACCTATTCCTGCGCCCGAGATTTTGTCATCCCTGATCTAAACTTCTACGAACTTCTGCCAGATACGGGTACCGTTCAGGTCAACATCCCTGCGCAAGAAGCAGGCTCCACTCTGTTCTTCACCTGCTCCATGGGCATGTACACCGGGCAGATCGTGTTTGAAAACTAGTCCATCGTCCAAAACGGAGTTTCAATGATCAAAAAAACATTCAAAATCCCCGATATGAGCTGTACCAACTGTGCCATGAAGATTGAGTCATTGGAAGATGACCTCGATGGCGTGAAAGAGGTTAATGCCAGTTATCACAAATTGGAAATGGTCATTGAATATGATGAGAACAAATTGACCGATGAACAGATCGTGACCGCTGTAAAAAAGAAGGGTTATACCGCAGTCACTGCATAGCTAGTATTTGTAGATAGTTTATCAAGGCATGTGGAGCATACTTGTGGGCGACCCGTTTATGCTTCACATGCCTACTTAGTTTAAAGATTTTGTTTGTTTTCATTTTTACCCCTTTCCGTTATACTCGCGCCCATGCCCAAGTATTACACACCCAAAGAAGCCAATATCCTGTTAGAAACCGTCCGCCCGATGGTGGGGGAGTTGGTGCGAATTGGGGAACGTATCCGCGAAAACCAGCCGGAGCTTTGGGCAGTGGCTGAAAAGTCTGCGGGTAATGGCGGCAACCCGGCATTAAGCAAAATGCTGCCCGATTTTGACCGGCTTGATAGTATTTTGCACCAGCTTCAGGATATGCAGATCGAAGTTAGAGATATTTCCATTGGGTTGATCGATTTTCCGGGGGTTAAAGATGGCAGGGAGATTTGTCTGTGTTGGAAATATAATGAGGATAGTATCCAGTTCTGGCACGAGATCGAGGCGGGGTTCGCAGGGCGTCGCCCCATCGATTGGGAATAAGTCCACTTAAAAAGACTGTACGAATCTAAATTAATGAGTATCTGGAGAGCAAAGATGAATGTATCTAACATTGGACGATACGAGATCGAGTCTGAATTGACCACAGGTGGCATGGGCGTCATCATCCTTGCGAAAGACCCATATATTCAACGGCAAGTGGTTGTCAAAGTCTTAATGTACAGTCGGACTCTTGACGATGTGTACCGTGATTTTTTTCAAAACGAAGCTGAGGTTATTGCGGCGTTGGAACATCCCTGCATTGTGCCGATCTATGATTTTGGCTGGCATGGGCAGCAACCATATATTGTGATGCGTTACATGGCGGCTGGAAGTTTACAAGATCGCCTGAATAAGGGCGAGATCAAGCTAACGGAGATCGCACACATTTTTAAGCGGGTTGCCGATGCGCTCGATGCGGCGCATGCGAAAGGTATTATTCACCGCGATATTAAACCATCCAACATCCTATTCGATGCAACTGGCGAAGCCTTCCTTTCTGATTTTGGTATTGCCACTTCTAAATCGTTCAAAGATGATGATGGCGAGTGGCTGGTGGGTACACCTGCCTATATGAGTCCTGAGCAGGCACAAGGCAAGCCGGTGGATGGGCGCAGCGATATCTATTCTCTCGGGGTGACGCTCTATCGTATGTTGACAGGGCAATTGCCTTTTTCGGGCAGCTCAACCACTGCACTGATCGAAGCTCATATTGATCTGCCTGTACCAGATATTCGCGCGTTGAAAGAGAATATCCCTGCGGTTTGGCAGGAAGTGGTTTCAAAAGCCATGGCGAAGAATCCAGCTGACCGTTATGCTAAAGCCAGTGATTTTGCCCGTGATATTAATGAGGTTGTCACAGGGAAGTGGTACTTAAGAAAATTATAGACATGGAGAACTATGAATAAAGGTATTTGGTACGGCATTGCAGCGTATGCGATGTGGGGGTTCTTTCCGATCTATTGGAAGCTTTTGCATGATGTTCCTGCCCTGCAATTGCTCGGACATCGGATCGCCTGGTCGTTCATTCTTTTGTTGGTTTATGTATTGCTTACAAAACAATGGAACGATTTTCGTTCGGTGGCATTCGACAGAAAAACATTGGGGATCTATGCTATAGCGGGCGTCTTACTTTCTTTGAACTGGCTTATTTACGTTTGGGGGGTTAATGCTGGCTTTATCGTCGAAACCAGTCTCGGCTATTTTATCAACCCCTTATTGAGTGTCTTATTCGGCGTTATTTTTCTGCGTGAAAAACTACGCCCATTGCAGTGGCTGCCGGTTATCATCGCTGCCATCGGTGTCACCTATCTCACCATCACGTATGGGCGCCCGCCGTGGATCGCGCTTTCTCTAGCGGTCACATTCGGTTTATATGGCTTGGTTAAAAAACTTTCTCCGCTTGGTTCCGTTTTTGGGCTTACGCTTGAAACCGGCATTGTCTTTCCGGCTGCGCTGGTTTACCTGATCGTTGTCCAATTGAACGGTACAGCAGGCTTTTTACATACTGGCTCCACGGTTGACCTTCTCCTGATCGGTGCCGGTGTGGTGACCACTATTCCACTGCTCATGTTCGCTTCGGCTGCGAAGGAAATTCCACTCAACATGATCGGTGTCTTGCAATATTTTGCACCTACCATTCAATTTCTCATCGGTGTCTTCATTTATAAGGAACCTTTTGATACAACGCGCCTCATTGGGTTTGGGATCGTATGGCTTGCTCTGATCATTTTCTGGGTCGAGAATGTTAGCGCGCATCGGACACCGGTTGCATCCATCCCAGAACTCGGAGAATAAATTAAGAGTTACCCACGCCGAACAGCGCATCTTTCCGCGCTGTTCGGCTGGTCAGCGTTTCGAATATGGGCGATCCCTGTAACAGGGATCGCCTTCAATAATGGCAATGCCAAATGGCGTGTCCGCGGGTACAATTGCTAAATAACATTCCAGATCTGAAACTACAAAGCCAACCCAAAAAGTGACAGAATCATCGAAGCGTACCACCTGCTTTTGATGATTTAAAAGTTCACTACCCTATACTATAAAAAATGTGAGGTTGCCATGGTAGACAAAAAGAAAGGTGTGATCGGAATTCTGACAGGTGGGGGAGATGTGCCAGGATTAAACCCAGCCATTCGTGCGGTGACCATTCGTGCATTGCGCGAGGGATACCAGGTGGTGGGCATTCGCCGCGGTTGGGGAGGGTTGATTGATATTATCCGCGATAAAGATGCAGATAACAGCAACAATTACCAATTCCTAACCGAAGAGATCGTCAACCGCGCCGGGCGCACAGGCGGAACTTTCCTGCATACGTCACGTACCAAACCCAGCTCGGTGAAGAAGTCCAGCGTCCCTGCTCATTTGAAGGATGCCTACTCAGAAGAGAAGAATGACCTAACCCCTGAGGTCCTCAAAAATCTTGAATTCCTCGGCATCGACTCTCTCATTCCCATCGGGGGTGACGATACCTTGAGTTATGGCGTGCGCTTATATCAGGAGGGCGTCAAAGTCATTGCCATTCCCAAAACCATGGATAACGACGTGCCGGGTACCGACTACTGCATCGGATTCAGCACCTGCGTTACCCGCACTATCTCATTGACGAACAGTCTGCGTACGATCGCTGGTTCGCATGAACGAATTCTGGTGCTCGAAGTGTTCGGGCGTTATGCAGGCTTTACCGCCATGCTCCCAACCATGGCTGGCGCAGCGAACCGTTGCGTCATCCCTGAATTTAAGTTCAACATCGAAAAGTTGACCGAGTTGCTTATCAAAGATCGCAAAGCTAACCCAAGCAATTACTCTGTGGTACTGATCTCAGAAGGCGCCATGTATGAAGGCGGAGAAATGGTCTTTGCAGACCGCACCACCGATGCCTATGGTCATGCCAAGCTGGGCGGCATCGGCGATCTTGTATCTTCGCAGATCAAGGAATTATCCCCTAAATACAACGGCGGTAAATCTGTAGATGTGGTCAATCAGAAACTCGGATACATGGTGCGCGGCGGCGACCCCGATGCGATCGACTCGATCGCACCAATGGCGTTCGGCAATCTTGCGCTCGACCTATTGCTCAAAGGCATTCATGGGCGGCTGGTTGTTCTGAAAAATGGACGTTATGATAATGTGCCGTTGGATGTGGTCACTGCCACGAAGAAGGTTGTGAATGTGCCACATTTCTACGACACGGATCGTTATCGCCCGATCTACGAAAACTTTGAGATGAAGCCGCTCTTCATTATGACCAGCGAGGGGTAGGTTTTCCAAAAAACTCACAAAAGTCACCTAATCTTCGATCTGATAGTGTCATTTGATTGAAGATTAGGTGACTTTTATTCTAATAAATAGGGTCTGAATTTATTATAATTTTAAAAAATTTCAAGGAGTCTCCCCAATGAATTTCGCAATGTGGAAAAAAGCACTTAATGTGATCCCCGAAGTCTCAAAGGAAGAATGGGACGGTCTGGATGTCATTTCTAAATGGCTCATCTCCACCCGCGCTGCTGTTCTTATTATGACCTTTATCTCTGCTGCGCTGGCAGGCTTATTTGCCTGGCGTGATGGTTCCTTCCAATTTCTTCCCTGGCTTGCATTAGTCTTCGGTCTCATCATGGCACATGCCAGCAACAACATCTTCAACGACTACACCGACTTTGTCCGCGGTTTGGACAAGGACAACTACTACCGCACCATGTACGGCGCGCAACCCGTCGCTTCTGGGTTGATGACCAAACGCCAGCATCTGACTTATTTTGTAGTCACCGGCATCCTTGCCATGATTGCGGGTTTGTACCTCGTCTGGCAAACCGAGTTCAACACCACTACATGGATATTGCTTGGTCTCGGTTCCTTCTTTGTCCTCTTCTATACATGGCCGCTCAAAGGTCTTGCACTTGGTGAAGTAGCCGTGCTCATGGTGTGGGGTCCGCTCATGATTGGCGGCGGGTACTATGTGCTTGCAGGCAATTGGAATTGGTCTGTCGTTATCGCCAGCCTGCCGTATGTGCTTGGCGTTACCACCGTCATCTTCGGCAAGCATATCGACAAGATCAAGGTAGACCAAGCCAAGAAGATCTATACCCTGCCCGTGGTGATCGGTGAAAAAGCGGCTCGTTACGCCATTATTGCGATGATGGTTTTGCCCTACCTTTTCACTGGTTATTTGATCGTTACCAAATTCTTTACACCGGTCATGCTGATCGTGCTCTTTGCGTTGCCTGCATTACGCGAGAGCCTTCCGCCTCTTACCAAGCCCAAGCCTGAAACTCGTCCCGAAGGGTTCCCTGATGGACAGGGCGGCTGGCCCCTTTATTTTGCGCCTATTGGCTTCCGCAACAACCGCGCTTTTGGCTCGCTCTTCATGCTCGGTCTCCTGCTGGATGTGGCGCTTCGCCTAATCCCTGCCACACAAAATTTCTGGCGCTAAAAAAATAGGCACTCTAAAGCCTCCCAAAGTTGGGAGGCTTTTTCGTTAACATCTTCATAACGACCCTATATTTGTTTTGTGATAAAACTTGTTAAATATGAAAAAAGTTTTATTCCTCTGTACTGGTAATTCCTGCCGTTCGCAAATGGCAGAAGCCATCGTCAATGCACGGATGGGCGCGGAGTGGCAAGCCGTTAGCGCAGGGACAAAGCCTGCGGGCTACATCCACCCTAAAGCGTTGGAAGCGCTATCTGAAATTGGAATCCAGCACACAGGGAGGTCGAAGCGTGCAGATGAATTTCAGGGTGAAGACTTCGATCTCGTCGTCACCGTTTGCGATTCGGCGGCTGAAGAGTGTCCCGTTTGGTTAGGGAAAGGTAAGAAGGTTCATCACAGTTTTCCTGACCCAGCATTGACCGATGACTTGAATGATTTTCGTGCTGTGCGTGATGATATTGAGCGTGTAATGCTTGCTATGCTCAAGGAGTTGTAATAAACGTAGAACTAACTTAATTTCACCTTCTGCACCTTCTCGATCAGCACAGACTTGAACTTCTCTCCTGCATCATCTTTCCCCAGCGGCAAAAAGATCGAACCTAATTCACTGGCATCGGTGAACTGTCCATTTACATTCATACCCGTATCAGGGATCATTTTGTAAAACGAACTTTTCTCGTAATCTTCTACGGTGATTTCCCTCAACTGCATAGACTTAATGTACAGCGCATTCTGGTCTACGTTATCCGCAAGGATCAGCCAGTGCTCAGTTAAGATAGCAGTTTGAATTAACAGCTTCGGACCCGGTCCACCGCCGAAGAGTCCCTTTTTGATCTTTTCAGAGGTCGAGACGATACACATCACCGGGTTGGAGAGAATATCGCCAAGGGTGTGCTTTTCAATATATGTTTGAATGCTTTTGGTAACTTTAGTTGGAATTTCCCCGAATGCAATTTCTTTTGTAGAACGGTTGTAATCGCCCATAATAAATTTCCTTAAAAACTAAGTTGACAACCTTCTTCTCGCCTAAAATGAATTATATACATATCGAAGTATAGGTACGTAAGGATGGAGCGGATCTTTTATTTACCTTAATTTTAATTCATCTTTTGATTTATTCAGAATAAGAAATCCAGCAATTATGGGGTAAAAAGTTCTGAGGAAATATAGAAAGAAATCGTGTTGAACCGAATCCCAAACACTTTCAAAAGGATATTTCGGGTCAAAAAAATAAGGTGTATACCTGCAAGAAAAGTAAGTGAGCATGAGGGTGCAGATAAGTCCAGAGATTTGAGTTAAGGATTTTCCAATGCTAC
>JBDKJK010000010.1:0-3381 GCA_039796675.1 Chloroflexota bacterium | reverse complement strand
GGTATTGTTTATGATGTGACCGACTGCCCAAAATGGCGCTTAGGTCTGCATGAATTTTTACATTTTCCCGGTCAAGACCTGACCAATGAAATGGAAGATGCACCGCATATGGAAGAAGTCTTTAAACACGATTGCGTGAAGATCGTTGGCAAGTTAGAAAGTTTGAAGGTTTAAAGGTTCTTAACTTTTAAACTTGCGAACTTTCAAACCTTCAAACCTAAAAAGGAACAATCCGAAATGACATCTCTTAAATGGTGGCAAGCTGCTGTTTTTTATCAGATCTATCCCCGCTCCTTTGCAGATGGCAATGGCGATGGCATTGGTGATTTCAAAGGCATCACTGAAAAGCTTGACTATCTCACCAAGCTTGGGATTGATGCCCTTTGGCTCTCGCCTCACTTCCCCTCCCCCAACTGGGATTGTGGTTACGACATTTCAGACTATACCAACGTCGCACCGGAGTATGGAACGCTGGAAGATTTCAAAACGTTCCTTGCAGAATCACACAAGCGCAACATCCGCGTCATTCTGGACCTCGTGCTAAATCACACTTCCGACGAGCATCCCTGGTTCTTGGAATCAAAATCCAGCCGCAATAACCCCAAAGCGGATTGGTACGTCTGGGTTGATACGCCGCCTAACAACTGGCAATCCTGCTTCGATGGCGAGGCGTGGACCTACGTCCCTGAAAGAAATCAATACTACTATCACTACTTTATGAAGCAACAGCCAGATCTGAACTGGCACAATCCCGAAGTCAAAGCCGCCATGTGGGGCGCCGTCCGCTTCTGGTTGGATCTCGGTGTAGATGGCTACCGCCTCGATGCGATTGGCACTGTTTTTGAAGATCCTAATCTTACACCGCATACAGTTCCCATGAATCTAGCAGAGCTGCGTCGCTTCTCTGAGCTGGCAACTACTGAAGAAGAGAAAAAGCAAAAAGACCAATACTGGCACGATATGTTCAAAAATCAATGGGGGCAGGCTGGCGTTCATGAATTGATGAAGGAACTGCGTACCATTCTAAATGAATACGGTGGCGAACGTATGCTCGTCGGCGAAGACGATAATATTGACTATATGGGTAATGGAAACGACGAGTTACATCTCGTTTTCAACTTCCCATTGGCAAATACAAATCGCATCACACCCGAGCATATTCGCAACAACCAAAAAGAACGTATTGCGAAGTTGAATAAATTATCCGAAGGCAATTGGGCGTGCAACACTCTCGGCAACCACGACCGTTCACGCATTTACACGTGTTATGGCGATAAACTCCATGATGCAGAGCTGGCGCGCCTCAATGCCGCTCTCATGCTCACTCTGCGTGGAACACCCTTCCTATACAATGGCGAAGAGATCGGTATGACCGATTACTTCCTGCCGCACATTTCGCAAGTCAAAGATACGATGGGTTCCTGGTATTACCACACCATCGTCACCGAAATGGGCGTGGACCCGGAAGAAGCCATGTTCCGCACGGCGGAAATGACCCGCGACAAGAACCGCACGCCCATGCACTGGTCGAACAAACCGAATGCAGGCTTCTCCCCAGAAAACGTTGAACCTTGGTTGCCGATCAACCCGAACTACAAAGCAGGCATCAACGTCCACGACCAAGAACAAAACCCGGATTCGCTCTTAAATTATTACAAGCATTTGCTCAAAATTCGCAAATCATCTCCTGCTCTAGTAGAAGGGGATTACATTCCTCTGCACGAAACCGCCATGGATTATTTTGCCTTTTTGAGAAAATCGGAAAACCAAAGCGTGTTGATCGTATTGAACTATTCTGAAAAAAGGCTGGAGTTAAATTTCGCAAAAGATGTGGCTGATAAAAAACTCCACACTCTCTTCAGCAGCGGCGTCCGCTCGCATGTGGATCGCACGACTGAAAAGCTAACAATCGCACCCTTTGAAGTCTTCATCGCAGAAGTGAAAGAGTGAGTAAAAAGAATGCGTAACGAAAGGGCGAAGCCTAAAGCCTTTGCCACCCTATGTGGACGAATCTTCCGCGATACCGACCCGCAATACTTCCCTTCTGCCGAGCACAAAGGGAAAAAGATTTTGCTTTGTACCGAAGCTTGTCTTGGCGCCTTTCTCGCCGACCCAGATATCTTTTGCAAAGTTCACCGCAATTCGGATAAAACCGCAGCCCGCATGAAAGCCGAAATCGAACATCTTATTGGTCTTTGGAGTAGGTATGATTCCTCCACGAAAAGCGATTGAGTACGAACGTTATGAATTCAAGAAATGGGAACACTTTGACGCGGAAACCATCGTTGAGACGCCCGTTTCACTGACGGTGAATGGTCATGTATGGATTTCGTTTATGTGTACGCCCATCCACCTCGAAGAGTTGGCAGTGGGATTCTTATATAATGAAGGCATCATCAAAAGCATGGATGATGTTGCGGATGCACGTTTGTGTGAGCATGGCGATAATGTTGATGTGTGGCTAAACTTCAAATCGGAACAGCCTACAAATTGGCGCAGAACCTCAGGCTGCACCGGCGGGGTGACCGCTGTTGACCTTCTGGCGAAACCAAATGTTGATTTCTCGGCAAACAAGTTCAAGGTCCAGCCGGAAGCGATTATGAATTTGATAGATAAATTATTCGCATCACAGGAGTTGTATCGCAATACGGGCGGGGTGCATACATCTGCATTGAGCGATGGTGAAAAAATTGTGGCTGCAGTGGATGATATCGGCAGACATAACACACTCGATAAAATCGCCGGGATGTGCCTGATGAAGAACCTATGGCCCGAAAACCGCATTCTGATCACGACCGGGCGCATCAGCTCGGAGATGCTTCAAAAAGCAGCGCAATTGAATGCGCCGATTTTGATCTCGCGCACCTCTCCATCGTCTCTATCCATTGAGATGGCGCAGCGATATGGAATTACACTGATCGGGTATGCAAGACAGCATCGGTTCAATGTATATTCGAATGGTGAAAGGGTTGGACTGTAATGGCAAAAAAAGATAATGCAAACGATGGAACACCCATCGAATTTTACGTTCCTGGACCAGGGGGTGGGCGTTCAAAAATCCCAATCCCAATAAATCAGCCCAACTGGAAGTATAAGTATGTCTCAACAACAAAACCGGATATTTATGAATGGCTAATGATTAGTTTTGTTTTAGTGATTGTAGTAGCATCCATTCTTGCTCTTCATACTGTAACAGACAGACTCCCAGTCTTGTGGGTTATCATTATTCCCTTGGGGATTTTCCCAATTTTTCTAATCTACTCTGCACTTAATAGGCAATTTAATCACTCTTCAAATTCAATTCTAGGGCAAGAAAAAGTTATTCGTAAAAAGAAAAAGAAATACCCGAAACGTCCTAAAAATTATAAATAACTCTCTTTT
>JBDKJK010000009.1:0-2573 GCA_039796675.1 Chloroflexota bacterium | reverse complement strand
TGGCTGGTGGAACCCGATGTATATTGGAGGAATGCGAGCGTGTCTCTTGAAACGTTGGGATCGCGCCAATCCGCTTCCAACCCCGCCGGAACCTGCTCGGTGTTTAACCAGTGGAGCGCTTTCAAATCTGGAGCATGTTCGAAACGCTTTTCGACGTTCGCAATGATGGTTGTCGTGGTCAGCGCAAATGTGGCATGTGAATCATTTACGATGGATTGAATGCGTGGCGCCGGGCGATTCAGCCGCGGAGGATATGCAGGGACAGCCGTGACGCCAGCATACAAACAACCCATGAACGCGGCGATATAGTCTAAACCTGGTGAATAAAGGAGCAAGGCGCGCTCCCCTTTTGCGCCGTAACTTTCCAGCCAGGCTCCAATGGCTCGCGCTTTATGATCAAGCTCGGCATAATTAATTGTGAGAGTATCAGAGTCATCGTCCAGCAAGAAGCGAAACGCCACCCTGTCTGGGGTTTGTTCGGCTCTCGAACGAAGAAGCTCGACCAATGTATTCGTTGTATAGTATGGGTTTGAGGTTGTAGGAAATGATTTCGTCATAAGAATTCACCATTAAAAGAAAATATTTGCCTATTCTATAAAAGCAAGAAATGTATGATGTTTGTGCTTTTTAGCGAAATCGTCATAAACCAAGCATTGCATACAAAATGGTCAAATAAAAAAAGGAACCATACTTTTTATTGTATCTGAGATCAGATTTTAGTACATAGAAACTTTTTATAAGGGCAGCAGATAGAGTCATTCATCATTTTGAATCCATTAAGTCTTTTCAGCTATCCCCCAAAGGTTGCTTGACATGCATTTTTGCAAAAAGGTATAATTTGATATAAATTGCCTCATTTGTACTAACTATCACAGAGTTGATTGCGCCTCACCGTCACGCTGACTGTGTTGAAAATCCGTCAACAAAGGAATACTCCCTTGAACCAATCAAACCGTTTCAAGTTAAGGCTTATCAACGATAACAGCAGCACCCCTCCCAAAGAATTCGAGCTGACAAAATCTGAAATCATCATCGGGCGTGAAGATAATGTGGATGTTCCCATTCCTGCTTCTGCCGTGTCGCGCCGTCATGCTAAGTTGAGTTTGGAAGGGGGGCAATATTTCATTGAAGATCTAGGCAGCAGCAACGGTACCTTTATTAATGGGGAAACCCTTACGAAACGTCGTCCACTCAATTCAGGAGATCGAATTCGGTTGGGGCAAATCATCAACCTGGTATATGAAGCGCCGGTTGTAGAATCCAATAAAACAGTAGTTCACTCTGCAGAGTCAGACAAAACCATAGTACGTTCGGCAGAACCCGACAAGACGGTGATGCGAGTTGCCCCTGCTCAGCCCGCACATGTGATGAAGACAATGATGGGAGAAGCGCCCGTTATTCCGCAAAATGCCGGTCCACGCGAGCTGGTGGTAACCATTGCAGGCGGAGTCTCACAAACCTATCCATTAACTCACACATCCTATTCGATCGGTCGCACAGATTCGAATGACATTATCATCCCATCACAGATCGTATCGAGCAGGCATGCCCGCCTCGAGCAGGTCAACGGCGGGGGATATAAGTTGATGGTGGTGGCAGAAGCGAAAAACCCAGTCTTATTCGAAGGGCGAGCGATCGAAGGTTCGCATGTTATGCATCACGGCGACATTATGAGAATTGGCAGTATGGACCCTGGCGTGATGGTCACCATCACCTACCATGCCCCTAGCGAAGCCGCGCAGCATGTGGAACGAGATATTGTATTCGGGGAAAAAACTCTTATTCAGATCGGGCGCGATCCGGGCAATGACGTCGTCATTCCATCTCCTAATGTATCGCGCTTTCACACGCAGATCGAAAAAGTAGGGCAACGTTATCGAGTAGAAGACCTGCGCAGTTCTAATGGAACCTATGTCAATGGAGAGCGTATTGAAGGGTCGGTATGGCTAAAGCCAAATGATTCCATTCAGATCGGGCAATATCGATTTGTGATGGGCAAGGATCAACTTGCCAGATATGACGATGGGAACGGGCTGCGGGTGGATGTAGTCGGGTTGAACAAGTGGGTTCGCAAAGACTTGAATATCCTTCAAAACATCTATGCCTCTTTCAATCCCAGAGAGTTCATCGTTGTGGTTGGGCAAAGCGGCGGCGGCAAATCCACATTTGTGGATGCGGTTGCAGGCTACCGTCCTGCCACGCCTCCCTCAAAAGTGTATGTAAATGATATTGACATTTACACGCACTTTGATGCGATCCGCAATGAGATCGGGTTTGTGCCTCAAAAAGATATTATTCACATGGAGTTGACCATCTATCAGGCGCTCGATTATGCTGCCCAACTCCGCATGCCTGCAGATACATCCCCTGCAGAGCGGCATAAACGCATCATGGAAGTTTTAGAAGACCTGGATCTGACCCATCGTAAAGATGTTCAGATCAGCGGGTTAAGCGGCGGGCAGCAAAAACGCGTCTCGATCGGTGTTGAGTTGTTGACCAAACCAGGGCTTTTCTTTCTGGATGAACCCACATCGGGTCTGGACCCTGGAACAGAAACGGCTCTTATGCAACTC
>JBDKJK010000008.1:0-11925 GCA_039796675.1 Chloroflexota bacterium | reverse complement strand
GAGCCGGTTTGGAGCACATACCCGCGGTTGGCGATGGAGAGTGCCATGAGTGCGTTCTGTTCCACCAGTAGGATGGTGGTGCCCTGCTCATTCAACTTCTTGATGGTGTCGAAGATCAAGTCCACGAGCACCGGGGCAAGACCCATGGAAGGTTCGTCCAGCATGAGGATGCGCGGGTTGAGCATCAGTCCGCGCCCGATGGCAAGCATTTGCTGTTCACCACCAGAGAGTGTACCGCCGTATTGGGTAATGCGTTCTTTGAGGCGTGGGAAGGTTTCGTAGACCAATTCCATACGGTCTTTGATGGTTTTCTGGTCATTGATGGTGTAGGCGCCCATGTCCAAATTTTCTTGCACGGTCAATTTTGGAAAAATGCCGCGCCCTTCGGGGACGTGTCCGACCCCTTTTGCGACAATGCGGTGAGCATCGAGGTTCGAAATATTTTCACCGGAAAGTTCCACTTTGCCTTCACGCGGATGAATGATGCCAGAGATGGTGCGCAACGTAGTGCTTTTGCCTGCACCGTTCGAGCCGATCAAAGTGACGATCTCTCCTTCGTTTACGTGGAGGGAGATGCCTTTCAAGGCGTGGATGTGTCCGTAATAGGAATGGACATTGGTGAGTTCGAGTAGTTTTCCCATAACAGAGACTCCTATACCTTTTGTTCGTGGGCAACGGCAGCGCCGCGCCCGAGGTAGGCTTCGATCACACGCGTGTTCGAGCGAATTTCAGCGGGTGTACCTTCAGCGATCTTTTCGCCGTAATCCATCACTGAGATGTGTTCAGAAATGCCCATCACCACGCGCATGTCATGTTCGATCATCAGAATAGTGATGCCCAGTTCATCGCGGATACGGCGGAAGAGCTTAATGGCATCTTCTGATTCGTTCGGGTTCATGCCAGCAGTGGGTTCATCCAACAAGAGTAGGGTGGGGCTGGCGGCGAGAGCACGGGCGATCTCAATGCGGCGCTGACCACCATAAGGGAGGTTGCGAGCGAGTTCATTGCCTACATTTTTCAAGCCTACAAATGCCATCAATTCCTTGCCACGATGTTCAGCTTCCTGTTCCTCTTCATGGAACTTTTTGGAGCGGAACACTGTATCGAAGCCGCTTTGTTTTAATTGGATGTGCATACCGACAAGGATATTTTCCAGCACGGTCATACTGCCAAAAAGACGAATATTCTGGAAGGTACGCGCAATCCCTGTAGCAGCTACCTGGTCTGGGCGTAAACCGATCAGCGATTTGTCTTTGAATTGGATCTGCCCTTCTTCAGGGGTGTAGATACCGGTCAGGGTGTTGAAGAACGTGGTCTTCCCAGCGCCGTTTGGACCAATGATGCTGACGATCTTTCCAGCATCTACTGAGAAGGTCATTTTGTTTACGGCGGTAAGACCGCCAAAGCGTTTTACAACGTTGTTAGTCTGTAATAATGCCATGGTTGCAGCCGCCTATTCTTTTTCTTCGCCCAGCTCACGCTGACGCCGTGCAGCTGGTATAAGACCCGACGGGCGGAAGATCATCATCAAAATGAGGATGAGACCGAATACAAGTTTTTGGTATTTTGCCGGGTCTAATTGATTGGAAAGATTTTTCCATGCAAAGTTAATGATCGGAATGACCGCGTCACTTTGGCGAAGGTCACTCAGATACAGTGAGAAGTTTTGCAGAATCTGGATGTTGAGCAAGGTCACTGCTGAGGCACCAAAGATCACGCCGGGGATGCTTCCCAGCCCGCCGAGGATGACCATGGTCAATACACCGATGGAGACTTGGAAGGAGAACGTCTCAGGGCTGACGAAGGTACGGTTTGCAGCGTAGAGTGCGCCCATGGCTCCAGCAAAAGAGGCTCCGGCGGCGAAGGCGGCGAGCTTCATCTTTACTAGCGGAATGCCCATGGCGATGGCAGCCGTCTCATCTTCGCGGATGGCTGTCCATGCTCGTCCGATGCGAGAGTCTTCCAAGCGAGTTGCCACCACGATCACAATCGCAATGATGATCAATGCCAGGAAATAGAACATCACATTGTAAAATTCTGCATCTGAGACTTCATGCCCAACCAAGGGTTCAAGGAAACTGCGCAGGAACATTAGCACACCCTCTGGCGGCAAAGGCGGACGTTGAATTGGGGTAATACCCTGAGGTCCATTGGTAAGGTTGATCGGTTTGTCCAAGTTGAGCGCCAACACGCGAATCACTTCACCAAAGCCGAGTGTCACAATGGCGAGGTAGTCGCCTTTGACGCGCAACACTGGCAGACCGAGCAAAATGCCCATTAAGGCTGCCAGCCCTACACCCAAGAAGATAAACAACCAGAACCAGCGCGAATCAAGAAAGAATTCTGCTCCGGCGGGGGCTGCACCTGGAATGGAATAAAGAAGCGACATTTGCTTGGAACCGAAGATCGCCCAGGCATAAGCACCTACTGCGTAGAAGGCAACATACCCAAGGTCCAGCAGACCTGCCATGCCGATCACAATATTCAACCCCAGTGCCAGTGCGGCAAACACAGCCATCTGGAATATAACTTCAAGAAGGAAAATGTTCTTGATGCCGATTACGGGCAGAATGATGACGATCAGAAGCAGCCCGATCAATGCTTTTATTTTCACAGGCATATTCATGAAGTAAAGGATCAAGGGGGTCGTCATCAAAAGTAGAAAAGCACCAAGAGATCTGGGATTTTGGAACAGGGCAATGGTTCCAACAATCAGAAATGCAAAGGCGATCACGATCGGCCAGAACCCCGTATTCGCTTTTTTGTATAAGTCGCTGAAAAGAGTTTTCATGTGAATCCTTTTCTATGGGGTTAGGCCTTTTGCCCAACAGTTTGACCCAACAGACCCGAAGGTCGGAAGATCAAGACAATGATCAAAACGGCGAAGGCAAAGATATCTTTATATTCAGCGCCAAACGCCCCATTGGTAAAAATGCCAAGATAGGATGCGGAAAAAGACTCAAGCAAACCCAGTACCAAACCGCCAAGAAGAGCGCCGGTCAGGTTACCAATACCACCCAACACAGCAGAGGTGAAGGCTTTCAAGCCGGGGAAAAACCCTGAGAATGGGTCCAGTTTTGTCGCTTTTAGTGCGAATAAAACGCCTGCCGCACCGCCCAAGGCACCACCAATCAAAAAGGTGATCGAGATGATCTGGTTGACGTTGATGCCCATCAAACTTGCGGAGGGACGATCTTGCGCAACGGCTCGGATGGCTTTACCAACTTTGGTGCCATTCACAAGGAAGTTCAAAATCAGCAGCATCAATACTGCAACACCAACGATCAAAACCGACTTGATCTGGATTCGAAGAGGGTCTTCCATCCCAGGAAGGGCTAGTTTCCAAAAATCATCAAATGTTCCGAATTTGGGAAGGATAACGTTAAATTCACCAGTCGTTAGGCTGAGAATAAGGCGAACAATATCTTGAAGGAAAAAAGACATACCAATGGCAGAGATCAGCGGAACAAGTTTTGGCGCGCCACGCAACGGTTTATAGGCAACGCGTTCCACAGTTACGGCAAGAGAGCCGGAGACGACCAACGCCAGTAAGATCGCAAGAGAGATCACCAAGTATTCATTCATGGTGGCCAATGTGCCAATATGTTCAAAATACGCCATGAGTTGGATGCCTACGATCCCACCTACCATGAAAATTTCACTGTGTGAAAAATTGATGAACTCTAAAACACCATACACCATGGTGTAGCCGAGGGCGATGGTGGAATAGACAAAGCCAATGGTCAAACCATTTATGATGACCTGTGGCAGGATCAACAGCGTCCTTTCCACTAGGTCGAAATCTGTAACATTGAACTTGAAAATATATGCGAGCAGTATGGTGGCAAGTGACAGGATCACACTCGCCCCCAAGGCAAACAAGAGGATCTGCCCGATCGGAAAAAGGAAGAACTTGTAAACGGGATTAGCTGCAAATTGCTTCATTATCATCAATCCTGTCTTTTTGAAAATGAGCCTCCCCCCCTTGCGGGGGAGAGGCTTTTTGTTGCATGGAAAGGGAATTACTCGCCCTTGCCGGGGGAAGCAACTTCGAGAACTTCAATGATCTCGTTGGTGCTCCAGTCGGCAGCGGCAGCAGCATTCACCTTGATGATGAAGTACTGGGCGGTGGGAAGATCGCCGATTTCATCGAAGCTGACGTTGCCGGTCAGACCTTCAATGTTGACCTGGCGAACAGCTTCAGCAACCTGCAAGCGGGTGGGGGTGCCACCAGCAGCTTCAGCAGCAGCCTTGATCGCGGTCAAGCAGACGTTCATGGAGTCGTACGCCTGAGCAGCGTAAGCTTCAGGAGCAGAGCCGAACTTGGCTTCGTAATCAGCAGCGAACTGAGCAGCAGCGGGGTAGGCAGCAGCCGGGCCAGCAACGGTGGTGTAGTACATACCGCCGCCGGTGGTCAGAGCGTCACCAGCAATGTCAGCGAGGTCGGAAGAATCCATACCATCGGTGCCGAGGAAGGTGCCTTCGTAGCCGGCATCGCGAGCCTGCTTGAAGAACACACCAGCCTGGTTATAGATACCAGCGAAGAACACAACATCGGGCTGGGTAGCGACCACAGGGGTCACAATCGCATCGAAGTTAGCCTGTTCTTCAGTACCTTCGAACGCCACAATTTCCAAACCATCTTCTTCAGCAGCAGCGCGGAAGAATTCAGCCACGCCCTGACCGTAAGCGGTCTTGTCGTGAATGATGTAAACGGACTTGGCGCCGAGGGTGGTGAAAGCAAATTCTTCAGCGGCAGGAGCCTGAACATCATCGCGACCCACAACGCGGTTCACTTCGAGGTAACCACGGGTGGTCACAACGGGGTTGGTGTTGGCGGGGGAGACGAAGGGGATGTTGGCAGTGTGATATTCTTCAGAAGAAGGGATCATCACGCCAGAGTTGAGGTGACCGACACCGCAAAGGATTTCGCTGTCAGCAACAATGTTCTTGGCGTTCGCAACACCGACATCAGGAGTAGCCTGATCATCGTACGGAGCGAGCTGCACATCGTAGCCCATGGCAACGAGGTCGCCAGAGAGCTGTTCGAGTGCGAGTTCAGCGCCCTGCTTGATGGCAACACCGAGCAAGGACTGACCACCGGAGAGCGGGCTCTGGGTGGCGATCTTAATGGTGCCCATGGAAGCAGCAGCTTCTTCAGTTGCGGCAGCTTCTTCGGTAGCAGCAGGGGCTTCTTCGGTAGCAGCCGGTTCTTCGGCGGGGGCTTCAGGCGCCGAAGGGGCGCCACAGGCGGCGAGAGCCATGCTGGCGATCACCAAAAGGGACAGGATAGCGAGTAAACGCTTATTCATTATCTTACTCCTCCAAAACACATATCAAAATTTGATTCCCGCACATCGTGCGGGTGGCGACAAACAACGCAGACCAAACGAGCCGGTGGGTCAGCATCACCTCCTTTTATAAAACTATGTTTATATACAAAGAAAGCCTAAAAACCCTACGATCCGGATTTTATGGCTTATTTGAAAAACCCTAACGAACAGTGTTTTAATATGAATAATCAATGATACGTTGATTTCCATCTTCGGTCAAGCATTTGTGTCTATACGTTTAAGAGCCAGCTTATCTAAAAAATAACTCAACCTTACTTGTTTTCAGCAGGTTTATACAGCAATTGCTCACGAATTCGCAAGTCTGTATTTCGAATTTTTAAGGCAAGATCTGCGGCAAGGTTATACATCAGGCGATATCCAAGCTGCGGGTAAGTTTCACACAACATCACGATCTTATCGCGCGGTATCACCAGCAGGCGTGTATCTTTTTGCGCCGCTCGTGCCGAAGCCGAGCGCAAACCTTCATCCACCAATGCCACTTCGCCAAACGATTGCCCTCGTCGCAACCGTGCAACGACTGTCTCGTTTTTTCCGAGCGAACCCGTAGTTCCCCGGTTGATTAGAATATCCACCTCACCTTGAACGATCACATACAATTCCTTACTGCTGCTATTTTCAGGGAAGATGGTTTGCCCAGCATCGAACATAACCTCCTGGCACAAATTGGCAACCAGCTCCAGTTGAGTGGGCGTGAATTGATAAAAAATATCGCTCTGTTTCAGGAAGTTGACGAGGTTATTCATAAGTGAAAGTTTAACATACTCAAGGATGAAGTGCAACGCCTCAACTTACGGATATGCCTGATTCAACCAAGGGAGCGGGTCTACCTGGACGCCGTTCACCCACAATTCCCAATGCAGGTGTGCCCCAGTCACGCGACCCGTTCCGCCCACCAAACCGATCACATCTCCCTGGTTCACCGTTTGCCCCACTTGCACCTGTATCGCAGATTGATGCCAAAAGCCGCTGTACACACCCCAACCATGATCGATAATGGTTGCATTGCCGCGCACCGTCCACGGACCAGCGAACACAACCACCCCTGCGGCAGGAGCCGTGATGGACAGTCCATCGCCTCCACCAAAATCCAAACCTGTGTGAAAACCATTGATGGTCAGGTTCGTTCCCTGACCGATATACGTGCGACGGCTACCATACCGTGAAGTGAAGTACGTGGATTCAGCGTAGGAAATGGCTGGAGAAATAAAGTCACCAGCCCACAGTTTAGTGGGTGAAGCGGGCGTTGTGATCGAGATCAATTGCTGCAACTCCGGCTCTGTCGAAGCCGGGTCAATGGTGGCGGGGTCTACATAGAGGAGCGGGTCTTCAGGGTAGTTGCCAGAAACCACCAAGATCAATTGCTCATACGATTGTGTGCTTCCATCTGGCAGGGTTGCATCCAGTCGCAGAGGATAGACCCCCGGCTCAAGCAAAGCGTGTACACCTTGCAGGGCAACTTGGGCGCCATTTTCATCTGGAAAGAAATGAAGTTGGTGATCCACCAGCAACCCGCCAAGCGTAACCCCAGGCTGTGTTGTTACCGTGATCACGCCTGTGCCGCCCTGATAAATAGGCAAGCCACGAATCTCTGCACTGATAAATGCCGAGGGTAAACCGCTGACATTATTTGCACTCGATTCGCCTGTTGTGTAGAGCGTATCGCCCGGCAAGGCTGCCCAAGAACCATCGAGATGATTGATTTGGGTCAACGACCACACATCCGTATTGTTATTCACTGCCAATTCAAGCATAGACTCGCCCATACCCGCAGAGAGCCTGTTACTATATTGCGTTTGGTCTTGAATGGGAACAATCATATTACTGCCCACATAAAATTCGCTCGGGCTGACCACATGGTTTAACCTGCGGAATAGTGCATCTGGGACCTGTGTCTGGCGCTTTAAACTGCGATAGGAATCTCCGAAGTTGATGAACCTCGTATCCAACGTGCCCGTTACGCCTTGCAAGCCAGGGATGATCAATTGCTGACCCACAGCCAGTTGATTTGCATCAACAATCCCATTTGCTGCCAGTAATTCATCGAGGCTGATGCTGAAGCGTGCCGCAATGGAATACAAGCTATCGCCCGGTTGGACGATGTAAATGGGACCCGCGTCTTGTGCTTGTGCAGGCTGGAAAGGGATAAGGATTGAAACGATCAGGAATAGGAGGAAGAATTGCTTATGCATCTTTGAATTCAACTTTGTCGCCGATCTCATAATCTCCCCAGCGGTCTGGGTGAATTTCCAATGTGAATTTTGCCGCCGATTTGGGGGCATAGGCGGGCTTCCATGATTTCGCAATGACCTTGTCCACCACGATCATCTCAGAGTTGATCCAGAACACAGCCAAGTCGAATGGGACGAAGAACATGTGGATGGATGTGTCGAGGCGTGAATCCCGCTTTTCGACGAGGAGCAGCCCATCGTCTGGGTCGAGGCGCGGGCGGAACATCAATCCGCGTAGCTTGCAGAGGAAAGAGTCGCAGTAGCCAACAAGAGCAGGTGTTGACAAAGTACGCGTCAGGTTGTGAATGTGAATAGGGCGGGGCATGTTTTTATAAAAAAGGCGGCGTGGTCGCCGCCCGGGGTTGAATGAAAATTATTTCTGGCTCAACACTTTATCTACGCTGTCCATCAGTTCTTGCGGGCTGAACGGCTTGGCGATGTAATCATCCACTTTGGCGATATGCAAACCGAGAACTTTGTCGATATTTTGTGCTTTGGCAGTCACCACAATGACGGGAATCTCGCGCATGCTTTGGTCGGCTTTCATTTGTTGGTATACTTCCCAGCCATCCATATCAGGCATCATCAGGTCGAGCAGAACAAGATCAGGATGATGTTCGCGAATCATTCGAATACCTTCCACCCCTCCTGGCGCACCTTGTACAATATACCCTCTTCGCGACAAAATTAGACGGATGAGATCAATCATTTCGGGTTCGTCTTCAACACACAGGATGGTTTTTTTTGTTGTTTCGTCCATATAATTCTGCCTTAATTTCAAGTTTACCATAAAGGGCTTACCCAAAATCGTATGAATATCATTACTTGGAACGTGAACGGCATCCGTGCGGCATTGGGGAAGAATGCTCTGGCTTGGGCGTTCGACAAGAATCCAGACGCCCTGTGTTTGCAAGAAGTCAAAGCGCGCCCAGAACAGTTAGATGAAGAACAAGCGGCTCAATTAAAGCTGCCTTATATATGGAATCCTGCCGAGCGCCCCGGGTATAGCGGCGTAGCTACCTTTTATAAGACCCAACCCGATGAAATAAAAATGGGAATGGATGCCCCCGAATTTGATGTGGAAGGGCGCATCATTCAAACTCGTTGGGGGAATTTGCGCCTCTTCAATATTTACTTCCCAAACGGGCAACGTGGACATGATCGCGTGGATTACAAACTTCGTTTCTATGCGCGTTTGCTTGAAGTATGTACCGCGCTTCATTCTAAGGGAGAGTTGGTCGTCATCACAGGCGACTTCAACACCTCTCACATGCCCATCGACTTGAAAAACCCCCAAGCCAATCAAAAGACCTCAGGTTTTATGCCGGAGGAACGCGAGTGGGTTCAAAAATATTTGGATAACGGTTTTGCCGACGCGTATCGGAGACTGTACCCGGAGCGTGCTCAATACACCTGGTGGACGTACCGCCTCAACGCCCGTGCCCGTGGAATCGGCTGGCGGCTCGATTATTTCCTCGTCTCTGAAGCGCTTATGTCCCGCGTAAAAGATGTCATCATCCACGAAGATGTGATGGGTTCCGATCATTGCCCGGTGGAACTGATCTTAAATGTGTAAACATTGTGGATGACGGATTAATTTCTCCTAAGTTTAGCGGAAATTCTCTGGAGTGACAAAAGGTTGATTGGTTTTGCGAGCAGGCTCCGGCTAGACTTTGAACCGTGTTAGAAAATCGTAATAATAAAAGCCCAGACAGTATCTCTACTGGTATGGCTTGGTATAATGCCCCTGTTCGTTAAATCTGGAGGATTCCGTGAATTCCCGTAGTCAATCGTTTTTTGTGTACTTACTACTGCTCGTAGCCATCGGCGCCATGATTTTCATTGGCTTGCGAGACAATTCCAACGCGACCGAGCCGCTCACCATCAGTGAAGTGGCTCGCATGATTCAAAGCGGTCAGGTGGCGCGCATTGTCATCGAGAGCGACGATACTATTCGCGTGGTAAAGCTCAATGGATCTGAGGAGACCGCACTTGAGTCTCGCAAAGAGTCCAATACCACCCTTATCGAACAGCTCCGTGATTATGGTGTAACCCCTGAACAGCTTGCTGAAATGAATATTGAAGTCAGTGCACCCTCTCCATGGGCAGGTGTGTTGAGTGGCGCGTTGTACCTATTGCCCGTACTCTTTATGGGCGGGCTTCTCTGGTTCATTTTTCGCCAGGCTCAAGGCAGCAACAATGCCGCAATGTCCTTTGGTAAATCTCGTGCGCGCATGTTCAGTGGGGAGCATCCCACTGTTACCTTTGCCGACGTAGCTGGTGCTGAAGAAGCCAAACAGGAACTGGCAGAAATCGTCGAGTTCCTGAAAGAGCCGCAGAAGTTCATCCAACTCGGTGCTCGTATTCCGAAGGGCGTTTTGTTGGTAGGACCTCCCGGAACCGGTAAGACCCTTCTTTCAAAAGCAGTTTCTGGCGAAGCGGGCGTACCCTTCTTCTCCATCTCTGGTTCTGAGTTTGTGGAAATGTTCGTGGGTGTGGGCGCAAGCCGCGTACGTGACCTGTTCGACCAAGCCAAGCGCCATTCGCCCTGCATCATCTTCGTAGATGAAATTGATGCTGTGGGTCGTCAACGTGGAGCGGGTCTTGGCGGTTCGCATGATGAACGCGAGCAGACCCTCAACCAGATGCTCGTCGAAATGGACGGTTTCGATACCGACACCAATGTCATCATCATTGCCGCCACCAACCGTCCCGATATTCTGGACCCGGCTCTTCTCCGCCCCGGTCGCTTTGACCGCCGCGTGACCCTCGACCGCCCCGATGTAAAGGGACGCGAAGCCATTCTCAAGGTGCATGTTAAAGGCAAGCCCCTGGAACCACAGGCTGACCTCGCTTCTGTGGCGCGTGGTACACCCGGCTTTGCTGGTGCCGACCTTGAAAATCTCGTCAACGAAGCGGCAATTTTATCCGCCCGCCGTAACAAGAAATCCATCGGTCAGCCCGAATTGGAAGAAGCCATCGAACGCGTTGTGATGGGACCGGAACGCAAGAGCCGCCTCATCTCGGATGAAGAGAAGCGCATCATTGCCTACCATGAGGCGGGTCATGCCATCGTAGCCAATGCCATCGCTGAAGCCGACCCCGTCCAAAAAGTGACCATCGTCGGTCGCGGACAAGCCGGTGGTGTAACCTGGTTCCGTCCCGATGAAGATCGCATGCTCATGTCTCGCAAGAAAATGCTTGCCACACTCGCCTATGCCTTGGGTGGGCGCGCCGCCGAAGAACTCGTCTTCGACGACATCACCTCTGGTGCATCTGGCGATATTGAGCAGGTGACACGCATGGCGCGAGCCATGGTCACTCGCCTCGGTATGAGTGCTGAAATGGGAACCCTCGTCTATGGTCAGCAGGAAGAGTTGATCTTCCTTGGACGCGAGATCTCCAACCAGCGCGATTATTCCGAAGCCGTAGCCGAGCAGATCGACCGCGAAGTTCGCAAGCTGGTCGAAGATGCCTACAAGCAAGCTCGCGCAACCGTGAAGAAATATCGCAAGCAGTTAGATGCGGTTGCCAAGAAACTTCTCGAAGTGGAATCCATCACTCGCGAAGAGTTCGAACAACTCTTCCCGCCGCCTTTCGGCAAGAAGAGCGGAACCCCGCAGTTGACGTAAGCAAGTAAATCGTAATCCGTGATACGTAAAAAGCCCCTCCAAAATGGAGGGGCTTTTTTTTTGATTCTTTCCGAATTACGCGTTGCGTATTACTTCGCGCCTTCTTTGTGCTGGCGTACCAACTCACGGCGTAAGATCTTTCCGACCGTGGTCTTGGGCAACTCGTTGCGGAACTCCACATGGCGCGGAACTTTGTAGGGAGCGAGGCGTTCTTTGCAGAACTCTTTCAACTCGTCTTCGGTCATGCTTTCGCCAGGTTTGAGCACCACCCAGGCTTTGACCGTTTCGCCGCTCTTCGGGTCGGGAATGCCGCCCACGCCGACCTCGAGGACTTTCGGATTGTCCATGATGGCTTCTTCCACCTCACGGGGCCACACCTGGAAACCGCCCGGCTTGATGAGTTCTTTTTTGCGGTCAACGATATAGAAATAGCCATCTTCGTCCATGCGGGCAATATCGCCGGTGAAGAGCCAGGTCTTGCCGTCTTTCAAGGTGCGCAGAGAATTGGCAGTCTCGGTTGGCATATTGTGATAGCCCTTCATCACCTGCGGACCGTTGACAACAATTTCACCGATCTCGCCAAAGGGAACTTCTGTTTCGCCGTCGTCAAGATTGATCAATTTAATATCAACATCTGGCAGCGGCATACCGATCGAGCCGGTCTTATTCATGCCATTGAGAGGGTTACAAGATACAGCCGTCGGCGCTTCA
>JBDKJK010000007.1:0-3308 GCA_039796675.1 Chloroflexota bacterium | reverse complement strand
GCCCATGAGACCAATCGTACATTGGGTAGATCTTCCATGCATCTCCAGTGCGGTGATGCGGCGGATTATGAATAATGCGATACATCGCCGGGTCACGCATGTTGATGTTCGGGTGCGTCATATCGATCTTGGCACGCAAAATGCGCGAGCCATCAGGGAACTCGCCATTCTTCATGCGTTCAAGCAGATCTAAATTCTCTTCCACGGAACGGTCACGGAAGGGAGAGTTCTTGCCAGGCTGTGTCAAAGTGCCGCGGTTGGCACTTACTTCTTCAGGCGTTTGATCGTCCACATAAGCGAGCCCTTTTTTCACTAACTGCACTGCCCACTCGTAAAGCAAACCAAAATAATCTGAGGCATACGTTACTTTAACCCACTCAATCCCAAGCCAGCGAGCATCTTCTTCAATGGCTTCTACGAACTCAGTCTCTTCCTTGGCAGGGTTGGTATCATCAAAACGCAGCACCAATTCGCCGCCATTTTCCTTGGCAACCAGGTAATCGATCATGAACGCTTTCACATGCCCAATGTGCAAATATCCATTCGGCTCAGGAGGCAGGCGCGTGCGGACGTAGTTGAAACGACCGCTCTTCAGATCTTCCGTCACTGCTTCACGGAGAAAGTCGGTTGGTTTGTTGTTCTCTTCTGGACTCATTCTTTGAAATAACCTTCGTCTTGGATTTAAGCGGATGAAGTACACCGCCTCTTTTTCTGGACCTTGAGCCTGCCAGCGTTTCAGGAACATTTTCCACGCCGAACGCGTCAGGCTTGTGCCAATTATAACTTAGTATAATTGTGAAACCATCAAAGGAGAGTTACCCATGGAAGAAGAAAAGCAAGCCCCTTTTTACGGTTCATTCATTGAAAAAAGCGCCATTTTGAAGATTGCACATTGGGCAGGCATTTTTGCCTGGGTCGTGCTCATTGCCAATTTGATCGTATTTATTCTATCTTTTACACAATTTGCGATTCAGCTTGCCACCGGTTTGTTCTATCAAAAAGGCATGTCGCTTATTGACTTGATGAGCTTTTTCAACCCGTATCTGACCATGTGGACCCCCGGCATTGTTTACTTTTTCGGCTTGAAGTTTGTTCAACACGGGCTTCTCATTCTGCTTGAAATGGAAGAAAGCGCCCGCCGAACCGCCCGCTCTAAGTAAGCATTTCTGTTCGAGAATTCACTTGCGCCAGGCGGATGTGCGTGATAAAATACCGCCCGCTGGAAAAATGGTGGGGAATCGTCCAATGGCAGGACATATCCCTCTGGAGGATAGTATCTTGGTTCGAATCCAGGTTCCCCAGCTAAAAAAGACTCCCAATTGGGAGTCTTTTTTGTGCTTACTTTGTCAGAAGATGCCCGCCTGCCTCTGCCTGATCCAGAACTCCCAAAATAGTGCGCACCAGTTCACGCGCCGCCTGCTCGCTTAACTCCACGGCAACTCGTGCGCCTACTCCCTGCGATTCATTCACAAAATCTATGTTCAATGCATGTTCATGGGGCGCATCGAAAGGGTGGTCATACGAAACATTCGCCTGCTCTAACTTAAACCAGCCATTCAAACCTTTGCCACTGCCTTCAATTTTTACTTTTTCCACGATCATGGTACACATACTTCTCTCCTTACGTCGTTGCGAGCCGTGCTCTTGCTTTTTGCGGTGAAACAATCTCAAGGCATAAACAAGAGATTACTTCAGGTGAAAGAGCGTCGCTCTCGAATGAAATTAACCTGCTAAATATTTTTCCAAAAACGCCCAAATTTTCTGCCAGCCATCTACGGCTTGCGCCTGGCGGTACATGGCGGCGTGGTAGTAAAAGAATCCATGCCCTGCGCCATCATAGCGGTGGAATTCGTAATTCTTGCCATGTTTCTTCAATTCGGCTTCATGCTGGTTGACTTGCTCAGGGGTGGGAGAAGAGTCGTCGTTGCCGAATAAACCCAAAATGGGGCAGGGCAGGTTCGAGGTCAGGCTGTGAGGCGAGGCGGGCGCTTTAGCAGATAACTGATCGGGCGTCATCACGACCCGCCCGCCCCAGCAATCCACAATCGCATCAAACCCGGGAACACTGCACGCGGCGAGGTACGCATGCCTGCCGCCGGAGCATGTTCCAAACACTCCAACCTTGCCGTTCGAATACGGCAAAGCGCGGACGTATTTCATTGCGCCTTCGAGGTCGCCAATGGCTTGAGCATCTGCAATGCCGCCATCGGCGCGGACTTTTGCCGCAACATCTTCTGGGGTGCCATGCCCGGCTCTGAAATAAAGATTGGGAGTGATGGTGATGTACCCCTGGTGTGCGAATTTGAAGGTCGCTTCACGATACCACTGATCCCAGCCGGGCATGTGATGCGCCAACACCATGGCAGGGAATGGACCCGCGCCTAATGGACGTGCCATATATGCGTTGATGGTTTCACCATTCGCGCCGGTCATTGTGACGGTTTCTGCGATTAGCCCTTCATACATATCGGTTTGGTACATGAAATGCTCCTTTTTGCCGAGTGATTCGTACTTTGAGCCGAGTATAGCATGGTGACATGTTTCCATGACGGAAACCGGCGCTTTCTGAAATAATATAAATCTGGCGAATTTATGTCTGAATTGATTCAATTACATATGCTGCAGCCTGGGCAAAGTGGAATTATTGCCCGAATTGGCAGGACAAGCGCCCTGCGTCGGCGTTTTATTGAAATGGGTATTGTCAAAGGAGAAACGATCTTGATCGAGCGCAGCGCTCCGCTTGGCGACCCGATAGAATACTTATCAAAGGTTACCATCTTGCTTTGCGCAAAGAAGAGGCTGCCTTGTTTGAATTATTCTTAAGGTGGGTAATTCAATGAATTGTTTCTCGCAAAAGGTATAATTGCATCATTGCTGTATCCAATCGAATGATCGAGGGATGTTTATTATGCCTGGTTTGGATGACAAGGAGTATTTGGTGACTTTGTTTGAATATGCCCCTGTTTCTTTATGGGAGCAGGATTTTAGCGAGATTAAACGGCTTTTTGAAGGCTTGTACGCACAAGGTGTCAAATCGCTGGACGCTCATCTCCTCATGCACCCTGAATTTATCGATTTGTGTATGTCTCAGATCCGCGTGTTAGACGTAAACCTTCAGACGGTTGCCATGCTTAAGGCAGATTCAAAGGTGCATCTGATCTCCAATCTCGACCGTGTTTTTCGTGATGGAATGCGACATCATATGCGCGATGAGTTGCGCGCCTTGTGGAACGGTGAAGTGAAATGGTCGGGAGAGGGAGTCAACTATACCTTAAGTGGTGAGCCGCTGGATATCATCCTTCATTGGC
>JBDKJK010000006.1:0-3653 GCA_039796675.1 Chloroflexota bacterium | reverse complement strand
ATTCCTGCGCCCCGCCATTGGCAATACGAAAGCCCGTCTTAACTTCATCCAAAATAAAAACGCAGCCGTATTCTTCTGTCTTCTTGCGGATGAGTTGCAGGAAGCCATCCTGCGGATTGATCGCGGCGCAATTTCCCTGACATGGCTCCGAAATGACGGCGGCAATCTGCTCGCCATACGAACGCATCACACGTTCGAAGCCTTCAAAATCATTGAATGGCAGTGTGATGATATTCTCGCGCATCATCTTGGGAATGCCAGAAGAAGCAGGCACAGGAATGGGGCTGCGACGATTGCCATAGGCTTCTACCGGCGCATACGTGGACCATAACGTATGGTCGTGGAAGCCGTGATAATTGCCCTCGAACTTGAGGATGATGTCGCGCCCGGTGTAGGCACGCGCCACGCGGATGGCATGCATGGTCGCTTCGGTGCCGGAACAAGCGAGGCGCACCATATCAATCGCCGGAGACATCTCCACGATCAACTCGGCAACTGCGATCTCAAGTTCGCCCGTCATCGCAAACAGGATGCCTTTTTGAATTTCTTCGATGACCTTCTGATCTACTTCATTGTATGAATGCCCTAAAATAATGGGACCAAACGCCATGCGATAGTCGATATATTTTTTTCCATCCACATCCCACAAGTAGCCCCCTTTGGCTTTTTCAACATAGGGAGTAATGCCATCTCCCCAAAAACGAAAATTAGAATTCACCCCCAACGGCGCAACCTTTTGGGCGCGTTGTTGGAGTGCCTGAGTCTTTGAACCGAACATGATTGCTCCTTTTATCGGGTTGCGGCGAATCGCCGCGTAGCAGAATTACTTGGATGCGGTTACTGTTTCGTTCTCTGACAATTCTTTGGCTATGCGCTCTGGCACTCTCCACTGGTAAACATCTTTGAGAATGATCGGTACGATGGAGGTTGTGGTCTTTCGCACCCCTGGAACCTTGCGCACCACTTCGGTGACGAAGTAATAAATCTCCGAAGTATCGCGTGCAACCACCTGAATACTGATGTCATTCTGCCCGATGCCGCAGGCTACGTACGTCACATTTTCGAAGGAAGCCATTTTCTTGGCAACCTCCAAAACTGCATCGGCTTCCACTTCCAACCACACATCGGCTTTGATGTTGAAACCGAGCGCCTCGGGGTTGACCACTGCACTGATCTGAATGACTCCTTCTTCGATCATCCGATCCACACGGTAGCGTACAGCCCGTTCCGAAATATCCGCCATGCGGCGCGACATCTCAGAAGCGGACATACGCCCGTCTTCCAGAAGCAAATTGACGATTTTTATATCAGTTTTGTCGAATTCATACATAGGATTTAGGCTTCTTTTCCGAAAGTGACACGCAGAATATACCTTACGGAGTTTTAACCGTCAAGGGATAAAAATTGGCGTAGTTCTGCATTTTCCTTTACAATCAGCGCGAAATTCGATGGATCACAAAATGAAAACCTCTCTTTTAGAAATCAAACCGCAGAAAATCTTGAACGCCAGCGAAATACAAATCGATCTTGGCACAAGACCCATCAAATATTATCGTCATGGATGGCAGTCCTGGTCTCTCACAGCATGGACCGACCTCTCCCCGCTCCCCATGCAAAAGCCGACCATCTTTCTTCCGTTGCAAACTGATGTCACATATTCACACGAAAAAAATCCACACGGCTCATGGTTAGGCGCGGTGGAGTTTGAAGATGGCAACATCTTGTTATTGGGTGCATTGGCAACAGATACGCATGTGGCTTTGGTCGAGAATCAACTCACAGGGTGGAGTGAAGCGGGTGAAGTCGAATGGTTTGCTGCCTACGGTCAGGAGAATCTTGTCTTCGCTCAATATGCTGAAGAGTTGGGAATCCGCTTTGGCAAGGCTGATAAAAATCACGTGCCGCGGGTATGGTGCTCGTGGTACAGTCTCTATACGGCTATTGACGAAAAACTTTTACACGAGTCCTTCGACCAGCTTGGCAACCTGCCTTTTGATGTCTTACAAGTAGATGATGGCTGGCAAAAAGATATTGGCGATTGGGAAGCGAACGAAAAATTTCCCTCGGGCATGCAGGCATTGGCAGAGAAGATCAAATCCACAGGCAGACGCGCCGGGCTTTGGCTTGCGCCGCTTCTTGTCGCAAAATCCTCTCGCCTGTATCGTGATCATAAAGATTGGTTATTACGCGACGAAAAAGGGCGCCTCGTCTCAGCGGGATTCAACTGGGGGCAGGATTTATTTACACTCGACACCACGCATCCAGACGCAATCTCATGGTTGGTTGCGCTCATGAAGCTGGTACGCCGCTGGGGTTTTGACTACTACAAGCTGGACTTCCTCTATGCTGGTGCGTTGAAAGGTAAGCGCTATAAAGACATGCCGCGTGAAGCCGCATACCGTGAATGCCTGCGCTACATGCGCGAAGCGATGGGAGAAGGCTCCTTCTTCCTCACCTGTGGCACCCCCATCCTCCCCGCCCTCGGCATGTGTGACGCCATCCGCATCGGACCGGACGTTTCGCATGAATGGGAAAATCATCGCAACGAAACGCTGCTGCAAAATTTTGCCACCCCTGGCACCAAGAATGCCATCCGCACCGTGATCCATCGCTTATGGCTCAAACCCCTCGTTCACATTGACCCCGATGTGGAATATTTTGAATCAAAAGAAAATTCACTGGAAGATGAACACAAACAGCAACTGCAAGACCTCGCGCTGATCTGCGACTTCAAAGCCACCTCCGACCTTCCGCAATGGATGACGCCTCAAGAGCGAGAACAAGTCCGCGCATTTTTGACCGCCGAAACAGACATTACCCAAATCAGCCGCTACGTCTACAAACTTGATGACCGCATCGTGGATTTTTCATCCGCTGTGGAGTTACCAAAACCGCCAAAAGGTGTAGAAGCCCTTTGGGGAAATTTCCTCGGCTGGCTTGGCAATTGGAAGTTCGTACTGCGCATCATCAAAATGTTGGATGATCAAAAATTAAGAAAACGAGTTTCAAGGATTTAAAACATAATTAACCCCAAATTTAATATGGGACGCGGACGAGCGCGGATTTACGCGGAAAAAATAAAAATCCGCGTCATCAGCGTTGATCCGCGTCCCATTTGCTCTTAAAAACGAACTCACCCCGAAACATTAATTTCGAGGTGAGTCATATTTTTATTCAAAATACTCATCGGTCTTGGCAGCCATCACAAAATCATTTTGATGCAAGCCTTTGACTACATGCGTCCACCACTGGATGGTCACCCTGCCCCACTCTAGCACAATGAGCGGATGATGGTCTTCCTTCTCAGCAGTTATGGCGATCTTGTTTGTGAAAGCAACTGCTTCAACATAGTTTTTCAGTTTGAACACTCGCTGCAAACGTTTGATGCCATCGACTTCAACCAATTCCCATTCAGGGACTTGAGAGAGAAGCTCGGTAACCTCAGCATCGGTCAATGCTGGGTCACCTTTTCGGCATGGAATACACTTCCCTTCAGCAAGAGACACTAGAACAAGCCTTTGATATCTTCTGGCTTCGAGAGACGGATGCGCAAAGCTTTGCGTCCCGCTGCTTTCAAGGCTTCGTAATCACCCAATGCTTGCGCACGGATGAGGGTACCGAAGGTTAAGCCCTGCCCGGGGATGTCTATGTCC
>JBDKJK010000005.1:0-4314 GCA_039796675.1 Chloroflexota bacterium | reverse complement strand
TGTAAATTGATTCTATTTCTTGAAATTTTCCTTACACTGCAAGTAAGTTTACACCCGCAGCAGGTTTTATTTCGTAAAGCTTTCGTTACACCTCAACGAACACAACCTGACGGGTTTTTGTTTACTTCGGCACCCTTTATTAGATTAACGGTACGAGCCTTCCATCGGAGTAGATTGACAGCCATCCACAACATATTTCGGCTTTGCTGACTCTACGGATAAAATCATTTAAAGATCGGAGGTTGGGTTTATCAAAGAGAGAACCGAAGAGCAAATTGGCGGGGTTTCAGCTCGACCTACAACGACTTCTGCACAAAATCGATCCCAAAACTTCCTACTTGACTCGCAACCTTTTCTCCTATATGCTGTTTTAACGAAAGAACAAATTATTGAACGATTATTCAAACCCTCACAGGAGAAGAGAAAATGTCCCATATCAAGTTGAGTTGGCGCAACATCATCATCGCGGCGACCCTGCCCGCCGTGATGGAAGTTATCTGGCAGTTGTACAACACCTACGTCCCTGTTTATTTGCAAGCAGGCAACCCCGCATTTGCAGAAGCGGGTGCTACCACCGTTGGCTTCGGTCTCGGACCCGCACTGACGGGCTTCATCCTCGTCTTTGATAATATCGCGGGTCTTTTCATCAGCCCTCTCGTCGGCGCGTGGAGCGACAGCATGCGCTCGAAATGGGGACGCCGTATGCCCTTCATTCTCTTCGGCGTGCCCCTTGCCATTGCCGCCTTCATTTTTATTCCGCTTATCCCGATGGGCATCGCCCCCGAACTCAACGGGCAGACAGGTCAACTCACAGGCTTGCTTGTCCCCTTCATCATCTCCCTCTTCCTCGTCCTGCTCGCCTTCGCAGTTGTCCGCCCCGTCGCGGATGTACTGATGTTCGACGTGACACCTTCCCCCCAACGCGCCACCGCCAACGGAATTGCTGGCGCGATTGCTGGTCTGCTGGTGGTGATCACTGCCCTGGCTGGCGCAGCGTTGTATGACGTATACGGACCGCTTCCTTTCTGGATCGCGGCTGGTCTTGCGCTTCTGATCTTTTTCCTCACCTGGGCATTTGTCAAAGAACCTGAAGAGCTTGCAAGCGCCAAGGAACTTGCGGGTGAGCCGTTCAATTTAAAAGGCATCATCGCCTTCCTGCGTGGACTCCCCAAAGAGCACGCCACCAGTCTCAACTACCTACTTCTCAGCAATCTGCTGGCTTATGTGGCTCTCGCTCAAATGCAAGCATTTCTCAGTTCATATGGTGTCTTCTCCCTCGGTATGGAAGAAGCATCCGCTGCCATGCTCGTTGCCATCCCTGCGTTGGCGTTCATGGTAATGGCTATACCCTCTGGTCTAATTTCGAACAAGATTGGACGCAAGAACACGCAAATCATCGGCTTGGTAGGATATGCCATCGGCGCCCTCGTCATCTACCTCTTCCCCGACGCGACCATGCTCAACGTGGGTCTGCTCATCTGCGGTCTGACCTGGCCCCTCGCCAACGTCGTCCAAGTCGCCATGATCGTGGATAGCGCCCCCGTCGAAACGCTGATGGGAACCTACACAGGCTTGCGCCAAATCGCCGTAACCCTCGGTTTCATCATCGGACCCATCCTCGGTGGAACTCTCGTCGAAGCCATGGGCAACGACTACCGCTGGGTCTGGCTCATCATGTTCGTCTTCCTCGTCCTCGCCACCGTTGCGATTTTGCCCGTGACGAAGGGTGAAGCGAAGAAGGAAGCCTAAAAACAACAAGTCGAAGGTCACAAGTCAAAAGTCGTAAACTCAACTTGTGACCTTCGACCTTTGACCTTCGACGATGACCTTTTTTCTTGCAATCCTCACTGTTCTTGTCTTAACCGCATTGTATGCAGCAATTGCGTACTTTCTATACAACCGCGTCCTGCCCCAATCCCGCCCATGCGTGGACTGTGCCACTCCCGCCCACGTCAACGGCTATGACTTGTACTACCGCGAACTCGGCACGAAGAAAAACCTGCCGCCCGTCATCCTCGTCCACGGCGGACCTGGGCACTCGAGCCTGAGTTTCAAGAACGGATTCGATTTCCTTGCCGACGAGACGCGCATTATCTTTTACGACCAACGCGGCTCGGGCAATTCACAGATCAAGCCCAACCCCGAAGATTACACCATCGAGCAGTTGGTGGAAGAACTCGAAGCCCTGCGCCGTGACGTAGTCAAAGCGGACAAGGTTATTCTCATCGGGCATTCTTTTGGCAGCGCCTTGGTGCAGAGATATGCGCTCAAGTATCCGCAACACGTCGAGAAGATGGTCATCGCAGGCGGAATTCGAATCAACAACGGCATGAGCCATCGTTTCATCTGGAAGTGGTTTGGCGGCGCGTTGTACTCCACCGCCCTCGGCTTCCCACCCGCTGATTCAAAATCCGCAGACGAATGGTTTACCAAGTCATCCGAAAAAGATAATCCGCAAAGATTGTTTGATAAAACAAAAACGGAATTGCTCAAAGACACAGGCGCAGTCTCATTCGCCCCGTGGCGCGAAATTTCTTTCTCGCTCACAGGCTACGACTACAAAAAAGAACTCAGCCAACTGCAAACGCCGACCCTCTTCATCTACGGCACAGCGGACTCACCTTACACTGGCAAGCCCGTCGCCGATGAACTCTACGCCACGCTCCCCAACTACCAATCCGTAGAATTCACCCAAAGCGGACACTGGGCATTCCTCGAAGAACCTGAGAAGTTTCAGCAAGTGATGAGAGACTTTCTAAAAGCAGTAATCAGTGAACAGTGAACAAGTTATCAGTTACTGACCACTGATTACTGCTCACTGATAACTTCTAACTTTACTCCCATGACATTTCCTTCTGCCCCCCCTCTCCGCCCACCGCAATACAAAGGCTCCACCGAGCAGACGTTGTACATCCCCATGCGCGATGGGACTCGTCTCGCCGTTGACCTCTACCTCCCACGCGGACTCGCGCCCGAAGCCAAAATCCCCGCGCTGTTTGCCGCCACGCGCTATTGGCGCGCGCAACAACTCAAAGCGCCGTTCTCGTGGTTCCTCTCGCTCCCCGATTCCGCCCGCAATTTTTTCACCGCCTTCGGTTACGCCGTCCTTCGCATTGACATGCGCGGCACGGGCGCGTCGGAAGGGAATCATCCGCACCCGTGGTCAGCCGCAGACCTCGCCGACCTGTACGACTTAACCGAATGGGTCACGCGCCAATCGTGGAGCAACGGGCAAGTCGGCGGCTTTGGAAATTCGTATCAAGCCACCACTGCCGAAATGCTCGGCGCGTGCGGGCATCCCGCCGTCACCTCCGCGCTCGTGCGCTTCAACGAGTACGACGTTTACACCGACATCGCTTTTCCTGGCGGCGTGCCAAATGAATTTATGCTCACGCAATGGGCAGACTACAACCGCGCGCTCGACGCCAATCAACTTCCGAAGAGCATGAGCACGCTCGAAAAAATTCTTGTCAAAGGCGTCAAGCCCGTCGGCAATCATCCCATCCCGAAGCACAACAACCAGCAGGTGGATTCGGCGCTGCGTCACATCACTTTCCGCGATGACCTCGACCCCGAACTCGCCATCCGCATGGACGACATCAGCATGTTCAATCGTCCCACCGCGCACGCGCTCGACCATTGGGGCAGTTGGTTCGACGCCGCCACCGCCAACGCCGTCATCCATCGTTTCGCCAACAATCCGCGCCCGCAGCGAGCCGTCATCGGCGCGTGGAATCACGGCGCGACTCAGCACGTCGGTGCGAAGGAAAATCCGTTTCCGCTTCTCGCGCAGATGAAAGAATCGTTGCGCTTCTTCGATAGTCCGCCCGTCACCCGCGAGTTGCACTACTTCACCATTTTTGAAAATGAATGGAAATCGACGCCTGAGTTTCCACCTGCGGATTTTTCCAACACCCGATTCTTTTTCCAACCCCAAAGCGGACTCTCCGCGCTTCTTCCCCCGCCCGCACCTGCTGACCACTACCAGACAGATTTCAACGCCTCAACAGGACTCAACAACCGCTGGCAAACCGAACTCGACCAACGACCCGTGAAGTACGCGCCCATCAAAGGTCAACTCGCGTACACTTCTGCGCCGCTGGAACAAGATAGCGAAATCACGGGTTACCCCGTTGTGACTCTCTTCGTCAAGTCCACGCATGACGATGGTAATTTCTTCGTCTATCTCGAAGCGATGGACGAACAAGGCAATGCACACTACCTCACCGAAGGAATGTTGCGTGCCATCCATCGCAAAGTCTCAATGGATACACCGCCGTATAAACAGTTCGTTCCATATCATTCATTCAAACG
>JBDKJK010000004.1:0-3468 GCA_039796675.1 Chloroflexota bacterium | reverse complement strand
GGGATCAACTCCCTCGTTAGGAAAGAGGCGTTCTTCACCACCAAGCCAGTCCACGCCAAATGGCAGGGAATCCGCGCGGGCTTGGCTCCCTCTTGGGAGCGAGTCGAAAACGGCAAGACAGTTCTGCTTGCTCTGCGAACGCATCAATTCGACGGCAAGCCCATGCAAAATCATTACAAGGATTTTTTACAAGCTGACATCATGCTCGTCATTTCTTCATTGGACGGTGAGCACATCACCGAATCTCAACACATTGGGATTGTCCCATTTGGAGATGGCAGTTTTACGCTTAGGCATAATGCCACCACAGCAACCATCACCGAACATTTTCTCAGCGGGCACAAAGTTAAGACTCAAATACCTATTATGGATCAGTTAACCATAATGGTTCAACAATTCCACGACGGTGATGCTCTCGAATGGGTGGAGATCGTTCTCACAAAAGTTCCGAAAAACTAATCGTTGTAACAGACTCTCAAAAATCTGCGGGGATTAATGGATTGACTCTTTCTAAGGTGTGTGCCATAATTCCGGTATCGTTACCGGTATCGTTACCGGAGATTGACCCTTTTTGACGAGGAATTGGTATGCCGAAGAAAAAGCGAACGGTAACAATTCAAGATGTAGCAAAAAAAGCGAAGGTCTCTGTTTCGACCGTTTCACGTGTACTTAACGGGAAAGTGGATGTTGCCAGAGAAACGCAGAGACGCATCCTCTCGGTGATCGACGATATGGGGTATGCCACGAACCTGGCAGCACGGAGCATGCGCAGCCATAAGAAAAATCTGGTTGGGCTGATCATGCCAGATATCGCCTACCCATTTGCAATTGAGGTTATGAAAGGGGTCAATCGTGCAATTGCTGAGTCTGAGTTTGATCTTTTAGTATATACGACGGGGGATGTGCGAAAAAGCGGGCGTGCTTCTCACGAGCAAAAATACGTTTCTTTGTTGACAAACTCCATTTCAGACGGTGTGATTCTGGTTGCCCCTGTGGCAGATGAACTCAATGTGGATGCACCGATTGTTTCTATTGACCCCCTTGCAAGCAACCCGAATTTTCCCGCCGTCCATGCGACGAACCATCAGGGGGCGCTCGATGCCATGGAATATCTGTTTGGGCTGGGGCATAAGCGTATTGGGTATATTAGTGGGCGTGCCGAACTGGAAAGCTCTAATCGACGTTTAAAGGGCTACAAAGATGCATTGAAAAGGGCGGGCATCCCTCTTGATGAGCAGTTGATCGCTTCGGGAGATTACACCACGGAGACGGGGGTAAGCGGCGCACGGCAATTGCTCGCCCTGAAGAAGCCCCCCACCGCCATTTTCGCCTCGAACGATCAGATGGCCATGGGTGTCTTTCAGGTGGCTGAAGAATTGGGCATGCGGGTTCCTGACGATCTTTCCATTATTGGTTTTGACAATATCACTGAGTCTAAATATTTGAACCTGACCACTGTAGATCAGTTCATTTCTGAGATGGGGTATGTGGCAACGCAAATGCTCATCAAGATGATCAATGGTTCTCCCCTCGAAGATCAGACGTATCAGATGCAAACCCGGCTTGTCGTTCGCAGTTCATGTCGCAAGATCGGTTGACAAGGCTATTTTTCGGGATTTCACGACAGATATTGAAAGGAGGTGAGTACGGGAGCAAAATCAAAAAAAGGCAGGCCTTCCAACAGCCTTGTAGAGATGAAGGAAGACCTGCACAGTCGTGTGGATTCGCGTCCACACTACGCAAGTATATCGTATCCAAAATAATTTCAAGGAGAAGAAACATGCGTAAGTCAGTTTGGTACCTCTTAAGTTTATTGCTCATTGCGAGCATGGTGTTGGCTGCTTGTAGCACACCTGCCGCTGAAGAACCTGTTGCCGAAGAACCCGCGGCGGAAGAACCCGCGGCCACTGAAGAAGCTGCAGCTGAAGAACCTGCGGCTCCGGCTGAGTTGGAAGGCACGTTGAATGTTTGGGCGTTCACCAATGAAATTCGCACAATGGCGATCGCTTTCGAAGGCAGACACCCCGGGGTAGACGTCGTTTATACAATGATTCCCATGACCAATGGTGAGTATCAGACCAAAGTTAAGGCTGCGGCGGGCACTGCCGATTCCCCCGATGTTGTGGCGCTTGAAGCCGCTTTCGTCAAGGAATGGGTCGAAGCCGATCTGTTGGCTGACCTGAACGACCTGGTCCCCCTGACCGAAGAACTCAAGACCTACCCATCAGTTGTTGAAGTGGGTTCTTATGAAGGCGTGACCAAGGCGTATTCCTATCAGGCAACCCCCGGCGCGTTCTTCTATCGCCGCAGTATTGCCAAGGAATGCCTCGGCACCGACAATCCTGATGAAGTGCAGGCAATGGTTTCTGACCTCGACAAGTTCGTTGAAGTTGCCGGGAAGATTCAGGCTTGTAATGCTGATTACTTCACGGTCGGCACCTCTGCTGAATTGTTCAACCCGTTCCTTGCCAACCGCGAACAGCCCTGGATTGTAGATGAGACACTCGTGATCGACCCCAACGTCGTCGAGTTTGTGAAATTCGCAAAGCTCATGCGCGACTCTGGTTACGAATCACAGGCTAGCCAATGGACCGAAGGTTGGTTTGCTGGCATGAATGACACCCTCGTGGATGCCAACGGCACCCCCAAGAAAGTCTTCAGCTACTTCCTGCCCACATGGGGTCTGCCGTACGTTTTGATCCCTAACTCGAAGAGTGACTCCACCGACACCGGCGGCGACTGGGCGATGATCAATGGTCCGCTTTCCTATCAATGGGGCGGTACCTGGGTCGGTGCTCTTGAAGGCAGCCCCAACAGCGAATTGGCGAAGGAATTCATCAAGTTCGTAGCTCTCGATGAAGAAAACCTCACCAACTGGGCAACCGGCGTGTACACCAATGAATACCTGAAGGCGATCGATCCCGAAACGCCAGACGATCAGGCACAGGCTGCTGGCGACTTCGTCTCCAGTCAGGTTGTAGTTGAGAAGATCACCAGCTCCTTCGATGGCTCCCCTCTCTATGAGTGGCTTGGCGGTCAGAACAACTACGAAGCCTTTGGCAAAGCGGCTCCTTCAGTCAACGGCTCGTTGTTGACCGGTTCCGATGACGCCATTCAGCGCGCGCTGCAATCTGCACTTGGACAGTACCTCAACGGCGAGATCGATGAAGCCACCATGTGGTCTTCCTGGCTGGATGAAGTTCGCAATCAATTCCCAGACCTGGTCATTCCAGAACCTCCCGTAACCGAGTAAGAAAACCTTTATACACAGGTGGGGCGGTATTATGCCGCCCCACCCAACTTTATTGAAGGAGAGAACGCTATGACGCAAAAAAAGAATTTCTACGGGTACATGTTTATTGCGCCATTTGTCATCGGCTTCCTCGTTTTTGGGTTGTATCCCATTTACAATACGTTTTCACTGAGCTTCACCGACTATACCCTCATGTCCCGTTCGGGTGACTTTGT
>JBDKJK010000003.1:0-3934 GCA_039796675.1 Chloroflexota bacterium | reverse complement strand
TTGGTCTGGCAATGATTACCATTGGCATGATGGTCATTGGTGCAACGGCGTTGATACAAAGCAAAGGGGAGAAAGTTCACTTGAAAGGCATCCTCACCGCACTGACGGTGGCACTGGTCATTTCGATGTATACCTTTATTGATGGATTCGCCGTCAAAAGCGGACCGGCGCTGCCGTATGGACTTTCGATGTTCGTGATGGTTCCGTTCGTAACCACGCCGTATATTGCCTATCACTACGGTGTCGATTCATTCTCGCGGGTGTGGAAGCAAAATAAAAGCTATCTACTCATCGGCGGGGTGCTGGGTTTGATTGCCTATATGCTGGCGCTCTTCGCCTATACCATTGCGCCGCTAAGTTATTCGGGGGCGATCCGCGAGGTGAGCGCCGTGATCGGAACCTTTCTCGGCTGGCAATTTCTGAAAGAGCAAATGGGCGGGGTACGCGTGGTGGGTTCGGTGATCGTGTTTGTAGGGGTGATGGTGATTGCGGTGTTTGGTTAATATCCCCAAAATTAAATAGTAATGTCCAGGGTGAGGGGGGCACCCTGGACATTACTAATCAGTATTTTACCAAAACTATAAAAATTTGCAATAGTCAATTTTTTATAGTTTGCAAGTTCAACTCGTCGGGCAGGCTACAGATCGAAGCGCTGATTCAGGGCAGAGCGCAGAGAGAGGCGAGGGCTTTGTCATGAATTTTCAGTCCGCTTACAGTTACAAAAAACAGTTGCATCCTCGGTCAAAAGTGAGTAATATTCAAGTGCCATGAATAGATTTCTGGCTATACATCTCTTCGGCATATTTATGCCATAGGTCAGTCCGCCTGATGGGTACCCGCGTACCTATCAGGCTTTTTTTATCTCTTGAACAAGGAGTACGAATGCAGACACCCTGGGAGTATCGCTTCGCTCACCGCACACAAAAAATGGGAAGCTCGGTGATCCGCGAGTTGTTGAAGTTCACGGAACAGCCGGATATTATTTCGTTCGCAGGCGGTTTGCCCGCGTCGGAGGTTTTTCCTGTTGCCCAATTTCAGGAGGCATGCAATCGCGTGCTGAGCGAACACGGCGCGCAAGCCTTGCAATACAGCACCACTGAAGGGTATCGTCCGTTGCGCGAAATGATCGCGCGGCATACCGAACGTTACAAAGTGGCTGTAACATCGGAGAATATTATGATCACATCTGGCTCACAGCAGGCGCTGGATTTTCTTGGCAGGCTCTTTATCAATCGCGGCGATTATATTGTGGTCGAGTCACCTACCTATCTCGGCGCGTTGCAGGCGTGGAATGCCTATGGGGCTCAGTATATTTCTGTGCCAGCCGATGAAGACGGCATGATCGTAGAAGAACTGGAAGCTGCGCTGCGAGTTGGACCGAAATTTATTTACGTGCTGCCAAACTTTCAGAATCCTTCCGGCTCGACTCTCAGCCTCGAACGCCGCCGACGCCTGGTTGCGCTTGCAGACCAGTACGGCGTCCCGATCATCGAAGACGATCCGTATGGTCAACTGCGTTACGATGGGGAGCATCTGCCTTCTGTAGTGTATTTGGATGCGCTGTATCGCAACGACGGCAATAACGAGTACACGGGCAATGTTATTTATTTGAGCACTTTTTCAAAACTGCTTGCGCCGGGTCTGCGCCTTGCGTGGGTAGTGGCGCCGCCCAAGGTGATTCAACGCCTGGTGATGACCAAGCAAGCCGCCGACCTGCATACTTCCAGTTTCAATCAGCAGGTTGCTTATGAAGTGGGCAAAGGCGGTTTTTTGGATGAGCATGTCAAGGTTATTCGTGCTACATACAAAGAACGCCGTGATGTAATGCTTGAAATGATGGATGAGATGTTCCCCGCTGAAATGCGCTGGACCAAGCCGCAAGGCGGCATGTTCTTATGGGGTATGATGCCCGAAGGTGTGGATGCAGCCGAGGTATTGAAGATCGCCATCGACCGCAAGGTGGCATTCGTGCCGGGCGCAGCCTTCCACCCGAATGGAAGCGGCGCGAACACGATGCGTATCAATTTCTCTTATTCGTCGCCAGATCTGATCTGTGAAGGCATCACAAGGTTGGGAGCAACCTTGAAAGAGGTATTGAAGAAAAACGGGTATCACTAAAGCAAGTATCGTCATTGCGAGGTGGGCGGCAGCCCGACAAAGCAATCTCGCATCACAATCATAGGATTGCTTCGCCGCCAAAAACAAGAACGGCGGCTCGCAATGACAGGATATGGAATAAAAAACTTCCGATGCTCATCACATCGGAAGTTTTTGTCTTAGTATTCAACCACTCGTTTTAGAGATTTTGCATTCTTGACCCAGGCTTTTACGTTGCTCAAGCCAGGCATTTGATTGACCTTGTTGAGTTTGGCGTTCGCCTTCGTCATTGCTTCGAGCAGGGCTTCGGGGTTGCGCTTGGCAAGTTCCAGCGCGGTATCTACACCTGCGGCTTCGAGCAAGTCTGAATACTGACCGCCAATGCCCTTCACACGGAACAAGTCTGCACGGTTGACCCATTCGAGAATGGTCTTGGCATCAAAGCCAGTGGCTTTGGCAAGTTCCTGGCGTCCCTTGCGGGTGCCGCCCATTTTTAAAAGTCCGTTCAAACCACGGACACCTGCCTTATTCAGCTTCGCAGCTCTTGCAGGTCCAATTCCTTCAATTCCAACTAATGTAGGCATATTATTTTCTCCTTCATACGAAGTATAGCCTCTTCGCGCTCTTTTGTAAGGATTATTAATAAAACAATTATTTCTACATCAAACAGGTTAAAATTAAAAAAGATTCTTATATGAGCAGGAGCACCACATGCCCACTATCATTTTCAACGGCAAGACCTATACTGACATCAACGACATGCCCGCAGACGAACGGCAGGCATACGACCAAATGTCGAGCATCTTTCTGGATAAAGACGGCAACGGCATCCCCGATTTTATGGAGGGCAATATCGCCATGAACGTAATGAACGCCTCTACCAGCGGATTCGTAGTCAACGGCAACACATACGCCAGCCTAAACGATATGCCAGAAGATATGCAAAGTAAGATGCGTTCTGCTTTTGATACCCTGGCAAATGCTGGGCTGGTCTCAAAATCCACTTTTGTTCAAATGGCTGAGGCAAAATCTGCCCCTGCATCACAACCTGCTCCGCAACCTTCCACTGTTATTGAAGAAGAACGTGGAGGAAATACCTTCACGCTCATCCTCGGCGGCATGGTCCTCTGCTTTGCACTGGCAGCGATCGCCATGGCTATCTTTTATTTGATGAATAGATAAATGAAACTCATCCTGATCTATACTCTCATTGCCGGTATGATCTCGGCATTGACCGCGCCCATCCCCGGCACATCGCTTTTATTGACAGCTCTCGAGGTGTACATGATCGTACATCTCTCCAAAACCCATGAATCAAAGCTGGGGCTTAAAGAAATCGGGTATTCCGCCATGGCATTCTACGGACTTTCAACCGTGCTAAAAGATGCCGCGCTTGAGGTCCTCACCTTTATTCCCATCATCGGTTGGGGCGCAGAAGTTATCGTAGCAATGCTCTTCGTCTTCTTTTTAGGAATGCTGGCGAATCTCTACTTTGGCAGGGCAGCCAAATCTTAAAAAACACATTTTAAACACGAAGTACATAAAGGTTTCAACCTCTGCACCTTTGTGTACTTCGTGTCCTTTGTGTTTAGTCTTTTCCCGTTTATTACGGCAGAGGCGGAACCTTGAGCAACACACCCACCAAATAACCAGCCATTGCACTGATCGTCCCGATCAACATCATCTCTGTGCCGCTGCGCATCGGCTTACCCACCGTCACACGCGCCTTGTAAAAACCAATTCCAAATAACACCAGCGCCGTCACCAACACAGACAGCCACATACTGACGGAAACCGAAAAGAACAGGAACGGCACAATAGGCACAAGTGAGCCGAT
>JBDKJK010000002.1:0-5330 GCA_039796675.1 Chloroflexota bacterium | reverse complement strand
CTGACCAACCGGCGGTTCAGGGGGTGTTCCTGCTGTAACGGTTTCAGGGAATGGGGAAACCCGTGCGTAATCGACCTGAGGCGTTGACCACTTCGCGCCGCCATGACATGCCTGGCAATTTGCCTGGGTGAAGATCTCACGTCCACGTGCGATCTGTTGACCGGTTTCACTGTTGGGGTCTGTGCCGCGTAGAGGCGAAACAGGCGAAGTTATACGGAACTGAGTCCAAGCGACGATGGCATCCCATGCGGGGAAGCCGCCCACATGCAATTGTTCTCGCGCTGCGTTGGGTGGGTCGAAGGCTTTCACATTCGGGTCTGCGTCGGTGGTGCCTGCCAACACGATCAATCCAGGTCCGCCGGAAACACCGCGAATGTTCAACTCGAAGTCTTCCAATTCGTCGAAGACACCCGAGTAATTCAAAATGCGTTGATTGCCTGTCGGGTTTTGCGGGCTGTACGTGCCATTCAATGGAATGCTCTTGCGCGGACCAGAAGCAAATGCCCAGACCACACCGTCACTCAAACCATCAGGATGACAACTGGAACAAGCCTGCCAACCTTCATTCGACATGCGTTCTGCAACGCCTTCATCGAACTCACCGCGTGATGAATGGAAGAGCTCATTGCCAGCTAGGAATTTGGCGGCGTCTGAGCCTGCAGCGGGCAGATCCGCCGACTGGACACGAGTCAGCTCCACTTCGGGTGAGGCGGTTAAATCCACCACCGAAACATCTTTGGAGATCAAGTTATATACATAAGCACGCGTATCCGCATTGTTGATCACAATGCCGCGCGGGTTTTTATGCACATCAATGGTCAGCACACGAGTCGTATCGCCATCGGCAGGGACGTTCACAACCGTAGGCACACCATTATCATCAATGGTGACTTTTACCAATACATCACTGGCAGATGAAACAACATAGCCTTCATTGGAGGCATGCTCGAAGGCAATTGCCCAAGGGTTGGCAACGAATAGTTTCGGGGTGAAGGTTTGTGCCTTGACCGCCGCATGCAAGTTGATCGTGCCGTTGGCAAGCTCAGATTTTGCAGCCACATCGAAAACAGACAAGAATGCCTGCGTATCGACATTGAACTTTACCGGTCCTTCAGGCGATGCCGCCACATTTGGCAAATACCCACGTCCGTTCTTAAGCACGATGGATTGCATCTGATTCGGATAGGCAAAAGTTTGGTCTTTGTCGGTGCCGCCAAACGCGGTTCGATCTGCGGCGAAGCCTGTATCGTGTGCCGCGAGCGTGATCACGCCTTGAATTTGTGCGTCATCGGTTGTGGAGATCACGAAGACTTTCCCTTCACTGCCCTGATCCAAGCCCGGTCCGCCAGAAGCAGTGGGTTGTGAAAGGAACTGAGTTACGTAAACGAATTGCTGTCCCGTTCCGCCATTGTTGTTGGTGATTGCCACGCCGCGCGGTTGTACGCCCGGAATGTTGATCGTGCCGACGACAGAGTTTGTTGTCGTATCAATGATCGAGACAGTGTTAGAAGCCGAATTGGCAACATATGCCCGCGCTCCGTCTGGCGTCAGTGCAATGCCGTAAGGTTCTGCTCCCACAGGAATATCAGCCACTTTGGCTTGTGAAGCCAGGTCTACGACTGAGACGGTGCCGCTGACCTGATTGGTCACATAGGCGAACGCCTTATTGGGTGTGATGACCACCGAACGTGGTTCATCCCCCACCTGCACCTCGGTCAGCTTGGTGTTCGCATCTCCGGCAACATTGATCAACGAGATGGTGCCGTTCAATGTGTTTGTCACCACCAAAAGCGAGTCATCGTCGCTGATGGCGATGGGGCTGGAATAACTTGAATTCTTTGCGATCACTCCAGCCGGAGCCTGAGCATTGCCTTCTGGCGCAGTCTCGGCGGTTTCTCCGGGCGACCCTCCGCAAGAACTTAGAAAGACGAGCAAGAGGATGATAACGATATGAAATAACAATTTGGAACGATTTTGTGGCATCTCTTCTTCTCCTTTGTCTAAAATATTTGCAACTCGAATTAATTGCAAAACCTATAAAATGAGATTGCCATCCCCTTTCTGAGGAATGGCATATCATTCATGCCTTCTATCATAGAGGAAAGACCCGTAATAACAAACCATCAACGGGCTGAAAATTAAAAGAAAAAGGTTAGCTATCGAAGCTAACCAAAGTAAGGTATTGCGTAATGGGGAGAAAAATGCCTATTTGGGTCTTACTAACCCATGCTCCACGGCGTAAAGCGCAGCCTGGGTGCGGTCTGCCACCCCAAGCTTATCGAAGATCGTACTCACATATCCTTTGACCGTTCCCTCTGTAAGATTCAATGCCAGCGCAACCTCTTTGTTGCTCTTTCCCTCTGCAAGCAATTGCAGGATGTTAAATTCGCGTGACGTCAGGCGTGAGTGGGGGGGCGCATCTGTGCCAGAAAGCTGCCGCATTAAGTACTGTTGCGCATCCGGGTGCAAAGCAGGCTTGCCCGCCGCTGCAGAGCGGATCGCATTCAACAGATCTGCCTTGAGCACATCCTTTAATAAGTAACCGATCGCACCTGCTTGAATTGCATCTCGCACGCGTAGGTCATCCGAATAAGAGGTGAGCACCAGCACCCTTGCCTCTGAGTTCCCTGCCACGATGCGTTTCGTCGTTTCGATTCCATCCAACCCCGGTAAGACGAGATCCATCAGAATCACATCGGGGCTAAGTTGCTTCACCAATGTCAGCGCAGTTTCGCTGTTGCCAGCCAACCCAACCACTTCGAATTCTGTCTCTTCACTTAACAATATTTGCAATCCCTCGCGCACGATCTCATGATCGTCCACGATCAAAACACGAATCTTCTTCATACACGGTTCTCCTTTAGTGGAACAGTTACTTCAATGGTGGTGCCCGTCCCAGGTGCAGACGAGATGCGCAGAGCGCCTCCCATCGCTTCGGCGCGTTCTCGCATGGTTTTCATTCCAAGCCCGCTTCCCTCTGGCGTCGCTTCCACTTTGTTGGTGAAGGATGAAAAGCCAATACCATCGTCAGCCACAATGAAGGTAAGGACCCCGGGTTTGTTGCCATGTAGTTTAATGGAAATATGCCGAGCTTGGGAATGCTTAATGATGTTGTTCAACGCTTCTTGAATAATACGATAAATCCCTTCTTCAATAACCGGTTCCTTACCTGACCTTAAATCTGTTTTGGGTCCCAGATAGATTGCGCCCGCCTCATCCGCTTTAACGTTGACTTGAATCCCGTTTTCGGCGGCATCTCCTGCCAGAAGGCGAATCGCCCCCAAAACCCCATAGTGCCGAATCCGCTCCAGACCCGTCAATGTGGCAGGCAATTCTTTTTCATCTTGCAGTTCTTCGCTTGATCTTAATTCAAAAAGCAAAGAACGCATTTCACGAAGTGCCGTCTGCGTTAACTCTAGCAGCCGCTCCACCCGTTTTTCGCCTTCTTGTGGATCACGCCGCCATGCCGGGGTGATCGATTGAGCGATGAGTGTGGTGCTGAAGATCAACTGGGTAACAGAGTCATGCAACTCACGGGCTAGCCGCTGGCGTTCTTCCAATACGGCAAGCTGTTGCCCGCGTTGTTGCAACAAGTTTTGTTGCATACGGTGATCAATGGCAATTGCTAATTGTGCCGCAACCGCCTGATAAGGGCTTAGTGTTTCTTCTGCCCATTCATGCACACCTTCATGGCTTAAGATCACAAGCCCGATCCTTTGGCTTCGCACCATTAATGGGATCATGACCAGTGCCCATCTGCCAGACCCTTCTTGAAGCTCTCGCAAGGATTCAGGCGCACGCGGGTCATTGCGCACATCCGAGATGACGATGGTTTCGCCTGAGTCTAGGATCGGGTCGAGATTATCTTGAACATAGGGAACCCGTTCTTCCATTCGGCTTGAACCATCATCGGGCGTCCAACGTCCTTTGATAAGCACCGCTGTGCGTTGTTGGAATTCGTCAAACTCATATAAACAGATATTGCAGATATATTCCCCGTCTGCTGCAACTTGGTCAAGATATGCGTCAATCACTCCATCTACATCATCCGACAGACCAATGCGCTGACTGGTCTTATAAAGCAGATGCATCTCATCGAGTGCGTGTCGATTCGCTTTGAATAGATTCGCATTGTGAATGGCAACGGCTGCATATTGTGCAAAGAACTCCAGGGTTTCAACATCGTGTTCCGTAAATCGGCGCGGCGCTTCGATGCCGATCCCAAAGAAGCCGATCATTTTTTCACCCCATAAGATGGGTACACCAATCACCGAATGTTCTGACAGACCGTGTAAAGTGGGTCGTTCAAGGTCTCCATATCGGTCTAATCGGACGGTTTGTTTGGTTTGCAATACCTTACCCGCTAAACCCAAGCCGGGTGACATCTCGGCACCGAGTTCCTCATCGGGCATGTTATGAACCGCCACTGTGCGGACCACCTGCCTGCCATTGCGCTCCACTGCCAAACCGATGGTTCCGTGAGTAGCTTTGATCAGAGTAACTGCACTCTCCAAAATATTAGACAACAGAGGGTCCAACTCCAGCCCGCTGCTGATGGTTGTCATGACGCGTTGAAGAATATCAACGCGGCGAATGGCATCGCTGATATTCTTATTTGAGTTTTCAAGGGGATGGGGATTGGATGTCAAGTCTGGTTGTTTGAACAACAAAAATATATTGGCTGATAATACATAAATTATAAACCAAACGGTCAGCATCTCCCATACGATTCATGGCACCAAGGCACTGGTGTTGAGGTCAATATTTTATAACATCACCTTATGATTTTTGATTCTTGGCGCGGGGTGTAAGAATTCAAAATAAACCAATTTAACTTTTGTCACTCCTTGTGCTTTTCTGCTTGTTCGTTTCTTAAGCACCTTAAATTCCTTAAAAACCTTAAAGATTTATGTGAAGGATAATGGAATCCTATACGTGAAGCCCAAGAAAATTTTAAGATAATTTTGTGTTCAAAAACCTTTACATAAATGAATTGTTGCATACAATACTTATATATTAATAATAATTTAAATATATTTACTAAATCATTATTGATAAATTAATTGATGATTGTATAAAATAAGAATCAAACATAAATATATAACACTGTTTGATGGATGACCGAAAAAAAGAAGGCGTATAAAAAGGAAACATCATGTATATCTGCGTACTTACAAGCACACCTGACGATGACGACATCCCATATGATCCTGCACCATATATGAATGGATATCGTTGGAAGCAGCATCATGTAGAACCCACTGAAGTTGAAAAACAGATCAAACAGTTAATGGATGAAGGTGTGGATGTCTTCGTTAACCTTTGCGACG
>JBDKJK010000001.1:0-4286 GCA_039796675.1 Chloroflexota bacterium | reverse complement strand
AGATTAAATCAACAATCTCCGTATTTTTTCATTAGTAATTCACGCAGGTCTTCGGCCATTTTTGTGCCACGCTGTGCGCAATCCGTTTTGATTTTTCGATGCAAGCTCTCAGGAATGTCTAGCGTTAGCCTTTTGATGGGTTCGGGTTCCACTGTTCTGCGGTTTTCTACCCATTTGTCCGCTGCCTGGTGGCTGGTTAGCTTCCTGCTTAACTGAATTTTTTTGGTCATTTTTCAATCTCCATCAATTCGGTGACCACGGCTTCAATTTCAGCCGCTGCTGCTCCGTTCTCGTCAATTTCTTGTACGGCCAGTCCTTGGGATGCCGCCTCGGCAAAAACAACTCTTTGAGTGATGCTCGACTTCAATGATGGCAATGGGTAGGCAGCAAGGGCTTCACCAACATCTCTACCTATGGCTGTATTTGAGATTTTGCGATTCACAACAAATACAGATTTAAGGTTTTCTTTGTAAATTCGGGCCTCGTCAATGAGCTTCACAACTTCTTCCGCTGCCCAAATGTCATATGGTGATGGCTGAACAGGAATGAGGACTACATCGGCAGCCATGATCGCGCTACGAGCAAGATCGGTGACTCGTGGTGGGCCATCGATCACGATGTGATCGAAGCCGACACCAATTTGAGCTATTTCCTTGTGTACGGTAGGCCTCGGAAGTCCAACTACCGAAAAAATTGGTTTTGTTTCCCTGGCTGCCGCCCAGTCCAGTGCGCTTCCCTGGGGATCGGCGTCGATCAACAGCACTCGCGCTCCTGTCTTTGCCAGGCTGGCCGCTATGTTCACGCTCAGCGTGGTTTTACCCACGCCCCCCTTTTGGTTCAGAACTGCAAGAATCACAATTCATCCTTTCTGTTTTTGATGTAAGACGATTGTACAGAAATACAGAAATACAGAAAACAAGATTTCATTTTTTGGATCATGGAATGGTTGGCAACAGGATTTATGTTGAATCTTTGAGCATCTTTAATGATTGCTGTTTGCCGATTTATAAGTAATCGACAACAATGTTAGTTATTAATCCTGCAACAAAAGGTGAATTTATGGCAATCACAGCAGACACCATCGACCATACGACCCTTGCCCGACTCGTGGAGGCTGGGGCCGTGCGCGGTGCCGATGTCATCGGTTACGGTAGCGGCTGGGGCGTTGTTGTTAAGTACGGTATGACCGAACGCGCACTCGCCGCTAAGCGTGGGGCTGTGCGGACGTTCCGAAAGTTTGAAACCCTTGTCTCCTACCTCAAGGAGATTGGGATATCCCAATACAACGTCAACGCCGCCGACTTCGACCCACAGGCAATCAAGACAAGCCGCGTAAGGCCCGATGCCTCTGAACGGATGCGTAGCGCCTTCGAGGCGAAGGCGCACACTGATTGGGTGCGCGAGAAGGTAGCCGAATCGCTGGCCGATTCACGGCCCAACATCCCGCATCGTCAAGTGATGGACGAGGTGCAAGCCCTGATCGACTCAAAACGGAAGCAACATGCAAGCAAGGCCGCATCTTGAGTGGCGTCCGCAGGCCAGCGCCGATCTGTTGGAAATCGTGGCCTACGTCGCGGACGACAACCCAGACGCTGCCCAGGAGCTGAAAGAAGAGATCGAGGCCAAGGCCGACAAGCTGCCCGATCACCCCAGGCTCTACAAGCCATCGGTTCGCGTTAAGGGTTTGCGCGAGTTGGTTGTCCGAAGTAACTACATCTTGCTCTACCGGGACTCTCCCGAGGTGGTGGAGATCGTGAACGTGATCCATGCCCGTAGGCAGTGGCCGCCGAAAAGGGGTCAGTGATGCATTTTTGGCGGTTTTACGGGCTTTTTTCATGCATCCCCATCAAGAAACTCAGAAATGAGCCTGTATGGTCATTTTGACGCCTTGTCGGCGCCCTCGCTGCGGGTGGTTGGATCGGCATTCACCTGGCGTTGCAACAGGCCGACCAATTCGCTGTAACGGTCGCCGTGTTCGCGGTTCAAGACGACTTCGCCGCAGGCCGGGCAGAAGTCGCCCGTCACCGCTGGGATGGTGGTGGATTCGCCCTTGTAGGCATAGGTCATATCGCGCGTGTCGTGGATCAATTCCGCCGCGCCGCAGCATGGGCATTTCATGGTCATAGCTCCTTGAAGGAAGCGATCAGCACGTCATCAACGACGGCTAGCTTCAGGTAGGTTTCCATTTGTACGGTGAAATACGAGTGATAACAGGCTTCAAAGAGGCCCAAGGAAGTCAGACCAAATTCGCAAAAAACGACCAAACCCAAGCCTGTCAAGGATTGCAGGCGGGTTATGCGTTGGTGAAAAACGAGTCGCGCACCACGTGGGCGTCTCAGAAAACGGAAAAAATAGTGCGTTATCCACAGAAAAAAACCTTGACTCGTATTTCACCGACATTTCGTTTTTTTGACCTTAACGCGTTCCAAAGGGGGGCGCCTCTCACCCAACCGGACGGCTACGCCGCCATCCCGTTCTCCCATCCCCCCGCCGCTAGGCACCCCGTTCCTTGTGTGCCCATGGCACACAAAACACCATTGAAATGTCCCCCCAGAGGGGGGATGAAAAGAAAGCCGCTTCGCGGCTCCCCCCGCTAGCGCCACTCCGCCTTGGCCTAGGCTTCGCCACATGCCCCTGACGGGGCATCAAAACCGTTACTGGTGGAACACCTGTCTGCTGCTTTCAGGAAAGTGGCCCCGGCTCCGCTTTTGGTGAAAGTTTGAAAAACTTGGTAGGGCAAGGGGGCGGTGGGCAACCCATCGGGTTGTCCACGGCAACCGCGTCAGCGTCGGGGAGCGGTGCGTAAACCCACGCACCCGAAGGGCTGTCCCCACTTGTGGGGGCAGGTGGGTTTTCCACGGCGGGCGCAGTGCGTACTACGTACAGAGTGAGAAGCAGCGCCCCGCAAACCCGCGCCAAATATAGATGCGACCGAAAATTTTTTGACGCTGAGCGAAAACTTACGACAGTTGAAAAAAAAAATAATCGGTTATTTTTTCGGTCGTATTGCAGTACCATGTGAGCAATAGCGAAAAAATAAGGTGTTAATAATGACGGTAAAGCGACAAACTAATGTTTCAAATGCGAGGAGTGGGCCGAGTCTTCGGGAGCTTCAATACAGTCCTGAGCGGAATCCTCTACTAGAGCCCGGGTCTATAGTGGTCAAGCGTCGGTTTGTCAGTGCGGGACTGAAAACGGATTTGATGAATCCGCAAACTGGTGAAATAACTGGGGCATCTGTCATCAGGGAGGTGGTTGAAAAGGATGATGCTGAGTTCGTTAAGGTATTTGCAGACGGCGTAAGGGCGGCGTTTGGCCTCAGTAAAACTGCCTCCAGAGTCTTCACTCTTGTGTTGGAACAGTACCAACAAGAGCCGATGGTCGGCGGATATGCGGATAGCGTCTATTTGGCTTGGTTTGGCGATGGTTTGTCAGGCCGTGATGTTGGAATGAGTGATCGAACCTTTCACACAGGCCTACGCGAACTTTTGGCTAAAGGTTTTCTTTATCCAAGGACGCCAAATGTTTTTTGGGTTAATAGTTCTCTTTTCTTTAAGGGCGATCGCGTCCTTTTCGTAAAGGAATATGTGAGGCGTCGAAATTGTGACGACCTTTCCAAGCTGGAAGATCGTGGCCAAAAGAGTTTGGATGTTTAACGCCCTTGGATATATCAAAATGCTTTTAATTGAATGCAGTCAAAATGATTCAAGAACTGACTTACCAGGAACGTTTGAATCGGTTTGAGATTGCCCAAGAAACCATTGGTTTCCTTATGGCAATTCGCACCCGTTACATCGCCCAAGAAGAAAAGAAGAACAAGCCTGATGCATCTTTGATCGAAGGGTGGCGCATTGAATTTAGAGGTTTTTTTGATGAGCTTCACAGTCTGGATTTGAAAGACGATGCAAAGATTCAGCATGTGCTTGATGAGTATTGCCCCATCGTCAAAGCCGCCTACGAGCAAGCGACTTGAGGCTTTATGAAATTTTTGGTGATGTTTTGTAATGTTTGGTGATGAATGCTCATTTTTTGCTCATTTTTTGGTGATGTTTTGTAATGTTTGGTGATGAGTGGTGATTTTTTGGTGATATGAGGCTCAAGAGCCTGTTATCTGAAGAGGTGGTAGATAAGTGAGGGCAGGATACGCACAAGTGCCGGTTTTTGTTTACAAAAAATCCGCATGATATTTATGTGATGCTTAATTATTCATTTATTTCTGCAATTGAATCTGAATAGATATTCAATTTTGCATTGAATAATGGCAGATTAAATCAACAATCTCCGTA